>CAMMNR010000021.1 GCA_946498265.1 uncultured Clostridium sp.
TATATCTTGCTTGTCATTACCTCTTAAAATAATATGGTAGATTCTTGTATTAGAAATTTTTCGTGCCATACGGGGCATATACTCACTCCTCAAATTAATATTTTTAATCACTTCAAAATATTTTGCCCCTAAAGTATAAAAAGTATAGCATATTTTTTTATAATATGCTATACCTTTTTATTAATTTACTAAAAATTCACATTTCTTAAATGTCTCAAACAAAAACGTCCCTAATGAGACAAATGAGACATTATTTATTTTTTCCAAATTTGATTTCTTGGAATAGGAAGTCATGTACTTTTTCCCATGTTATTTCTTGGTGTAAAAAGTCATTTATTTCATCTTCTACTTTTTGTTGATATGGTGTTAATTCTACTTTTATTTCTTTTTTCCAATCAATTTCTTGTAACCAGAATGCTTTAAATTTTGACCAAAATCCTGATTTTATTGGTAAATTTGTATTTCTTATTGTTCCAGCATTTTCTTGTACTTGATTATTTTCAACCTCTGCATTTTCTACATTAAGATTTACATTTGCATCGTTATTATTTTCACCATTATTAAATTCTACTCCACCAAATACTCCTGTTACTTTGTTTTCTTCCCCTAAATCTGCCATTTTTATTTCCTCCTTCGTATTTTTATACAAATTCTACATTATTTATACTATAAGATGGAATTTTTATCAAGTACTTTTTCGTATTTTTATATTAAATATTTGTTACATAATTATTACATAATTATTACATAAGCAAGGGGGACGTTCCTTCAATCCCTAAAATTCGGGACAAAAGGGACGGACCTCTTGGAAATTACCATTTTGGGGACGCGTCCAAAAAGGGAATTTTCAATTTATGCTATTCATATTTTAAATTTTATAAAAATTCTTAGCACAAAAAATAAAGTATTATATATAAATTTTCATAATTACGAATGCGAATGAAAGAATATTATAAATTCTTTAATTATCAAGTAGGAGAATCTCAAACTTGCTTTGAGAGGTGCCTGCTTGATAATTTTAGAATTTATTTGTTCTGTAATGTTAGCCGAGTAATTATTAAAATTTATATATAATACTTTTGTTTAATTAATGTAAAGAATTTTCAATAAATTCCATTCTTGGACGCGTCCCCAAAATGGTAAATCTCCAAAGGTCCGTCCCCTATATCCCGAATTTTAGGGATTGAAGGAACGTCCCCTATTAAATATTCTTCACATGCTTTTATACATTTTACTGATATTATTTCATTTTCTATCCTTTTTGAATTTTTAGTATCATTTATTGATTTACAATGCACTAAAATATAATTTTTTGTATGTCCTTTGTATATACCATTTTTTTGTTCTTCAAATAAAACTTCTACTTTTTTTCCTACATATTGTTCATTATAACTTTTTTGATTTATATTTGATAATTCTATTAATTTTTGACTTCTTTCTTCTTTTATTTTCCCATCTACTTGTCCTGACATTTGAGCTGCTTTTGTTCCTTTTCTTGGTGAATATTTAAATATATGCATTTTATAAAATTTGATTTCTTTTAAAAAGTTATATGTTGTATTAAATTCTTCTTGGCTTTCTTGTGGAAACCCTACAATTATATCTGTTGTTAAGATTACGTTTTTATAATATTTTCTTAATAATTCTACAATATTTCTAAATTGACTTGTTGTATATCTTCTATTCATTCTTTTTAAAGTTGCATCACATCCACTTTGTAGGGATAGATGAAAATGTTCACATATTTTTTCTAATTTTACTAATCTTGATAGAAATTCTTCTGTTATTAATAATGGTTCTATAGAACCTAATCTTATTCTTTCTATTCCTTCTATTTGATTTATCTCTTCTAATAAATCAATTAACTTATATTCATTATTGAAATCTTTTCCATATGATGCTATATGTATTCCTGTTATTACTACTTCTTTTATTCCTTTTTGAGCTATTTTATTTATTTCTGATACTATATTTTTAGGATTTCTACTTCTTACTCTCCCTCTTGCATATGGTATTATACAATATGAACAAAATCTGTCACAACCATCTTGAATTTTTATTACTGCTCTTGTTTTTTCTGTATATGTGATATCTCCGAATTCCACAAATTCTTTTTGATGCATCACATCTTCTATTCTAGTATCTTTTTGATGTGTTTCTAAATATTTTTCGACATATTCTACTATATTATTTTTCTCATTATTTCCTAATATTAAATCAATTTCATCTATTTTTTTTAATTCTTCTTCTCCAACTTGTACATAGCATCCACATGCTACTATTATTGCTTCATTATTTAGTTCTTTTACTTTTCTTAACATTTGTCTTGATTTTCTATCTGACATATTTGTTACTGTGCATGTATTTATTATGTATATATCTGCTATTTCTGTATGTTCTGTTACTTCATATCCTTTTTCTAAGAATTTTTGTGCCATTGCATTTGTTTCATATTGATTTACTTTACATCCGTAATGTTATAAATGCCACCTTTTTCATGTTTTATCTCATCCTTTCATAATAGTAAAGTCCAATTGTAAGACCCCATTGGGGCTATTCCCTTTGGGGTCTATTTTCTTACCTTTCCATCTAAAACATCTAAATTGTCTAGTGCTTTTCCAGTGCCTAATGCTACACATGATACTGTATCTTGAGCAATCATTACATTTATTCCAGTTTTTTCTTGTAATAATTTATCTAATCCATCTACTAGACATCCTCCACCTGTCATATATATTCCTTTATCACTTATATCTGCTGCTAATTCTGGAGGTGTTCTTTCTAAAACACTATGAACTGCATCTACTATCATCATTGCTGGTTCTATTAAAGCCTCTAACATTTCACTAGAGTGTATTGTTATAGTTTTTGGAAGACCTGTTGTTAAATCTCTTCCTCTTATATCCATTTCGGTATCTTGTATTTTTGGATAAACACATCCTATATTCACTTTTAAATCTTCTGCAGTTCTTTCTCCTATCATTACATTATGTTTTTTCTTTATATATTTTACTATATATTCATCAAATTTATCTCCTGCCACTTTTAATGATGTATTAACAACTGAACCTCCTAATGATATAACTGCTATATCTGTTGTTCCTCCTCCAATGTCAACTACCATATTTCCACATGGTTTTGATATATCTATTCCAGCTCCTATTGCAGCTGCTATTGGTTCTTCTATAAGATAAACTTTTCTAGCTCCCGCTTGTGAAGCTGCATCTATTACCGCTTTTTTTTCTACTTCTGTTACTTGTGAAGGTATACAAATCATTATTCTTGGAGAAAAAACAAATTTTCCACATACTTTGTTTATAAAATGTTTTAACATTTTTTCTGTTACTGTGTAATCTGATATTACTCCATCTCTTAATGGTCTTGTGGCTACAATGTTTCCAGGAGTTCTTCCTAACATTCTTCTAGCTTCTTTTCCTACTGCTAGAACTTCTCCAGTATTGTTATCAACGGCAACAACAGATGGTTCTCTTAGGACTATTCCTTTTCCTTTTACATATGCAATTACTGTTGCTGTACCTAAATCTATACCTATATCTTGTCCAAATCCTAATTTAAACATTGTATATCTTCCCTTCTATAACTTTTATTTCTTTTCTATTACAAGTATGTTACGATTATATTACAAAACTTTAAAATTATCAATAGTTTTATTTGATTTTTTTAATTTTTTATATTATAATTTTTGTATGCTTATATAAAAATAAAATGAAATTTTTACTATTTTTGGAGGAATATATGAAGAACTATAGTTATACATCTTATGGTGAAGAATACACAATTAATTTTGCGAAACAATTAGCTTCACAATTACATAAAAAAGATATTATTGTTTTATCTGGTGAACTAGGTTCTGGTAAAACTAAATTTACTCAGGGTATATTAGAATATTTTGGTTTAGCGAATGAGATATCTAGCCCTACTTTCACTATTGTTAATGAATATATAAAAAATGACATTAATATTTATCATTTTGATGTATACAGAATATCTGATAGTTCTGAGTTTTATGAAATTGGTGGAGAAGAATATTTTGATAATGGTATTTGTATTATTGAATGGGGAGAAATTATAGAAGATGTTCTTCCTAATGATTATATAAAAATCTCTTTTGAAAGAGATTTTGACAATGAAAATACTAGAATTTTAAATATAACTACTTTTGGAAATAAATATGATAATATTTTTTCTAATATAGATGGAATTGTTGAAAAATAAGGAGGATTATTTTGAATATTTTAAGTATAGATACTGCAAGTGATATATGTGGAGTTTCAATATTAGAAAATAAAATTCTATTATGTAATTTAGATTCAAATACAGGAAGAACACATTCTGAAAATTTAATGCCTTTTATACAAACTGCATTTGAAAAGACTAGATTGCATTTAAAAGATATTGATTTAATTGTTTGTGATGATGGACCTGGTTCTTTTACAGGTATTAGAATTGGAATTGCGACGGCTAAAGCTTTTCATGATAGTTTAGATATTCCTTGTATAGGAATTAGTTCTTTGGAAACTTTGGCCTATAATATAAAAAATGATGGACTAATATGTTCTCTTATTGATTGCAAACATTCTAGTTGCTATTTTGCATTATACCAATTGGAAAATTCAATTTATAAGGAAATTATATCTCCTTCGGCTAATTCTATTGAAAATATATGTAATACTCTAAATAATTCTTATGCTGATAAAGAAATTACTTTTGTTGGAGATGGCTCTTTAGCATATAGAGATATTCTTAAAAATAATTTTTCTAGTGCTATTTTTGCTATTGAGAATAATTTAAATTCATATAATCTTGGATTAGCTGGATTATATGAATTCACAAAATCTAATAATATTTCTTCTGAGCTTCTTCCTTTATATTTAAAAAAGCCTCAAGCTCAAAGATTACTTGAAGAGAAAAATAATTTAGAAAGATGTGATGGTCATGTGTAATTTTAATTTTTCTGTTTCTGATATTTCTATATATGATATGAGTTTAGAAGATTTGGAAATTTTGAAAGATGATTTAATCACATCTTTTGATGATTTCTGGAATTATGATATTTTAAAATCTGAATTGCTAAGTGATAATTCTAAATATATTATTGCTAAATTGAATGATGATATTGTTGGCTTTGCTGGATTAAAATTAATTCTCGATGAAGCTGAAATCATGAATATCGTTGTAAAAAAATCTTTTCGTCGTCATGGAATTGCTTCTTTACTTTTACAAAAACTTTTTAATATTTGTAATGACCTTAATATTTCTGTCATTAATTTGGAAGTAAATGAGTGTAATGTTTCTGCTATTAATTTGTATAAAAAGTCTGGTTTAAAAGTAGTTGGCTTTAGAAAAAATTATTATAATGATGGAAATGGAGCTGTTCTTATGAAAAGGGGACGTTCCTTCAATCCCTAAAATTCGGGATAATGGGGACGGACCTATGGGAATCTAAGACAGCATTTTTCCATTTTGGGGACGCGTCCAAAAAGGGAATTTTGATTCTATAACTTTTTTACTATAAAAAATAAAGTATTATATATAAATTTTCATAATTACGAATGTGAATGTAAGAATATTATAAATTCCCTTTTTGGACGCGTCCCCAAAATGGAAAAATGCTGTCTTAGATTCCCATAGGTCCGTCCCCATTATCCCGAATTTTAGGGATTGAATGAACGTCCCCTTTATTCTCTCCATTCTAGTTCCCAGTCATCTAGAATTACTGTATCTCCTTCACAAACGCCCATTTCTTTAAGTTTATCATCTACACCCATATTTTTTAGTGATTTTTGTAAATAATAAATTGATTCATTATCTTCAATGTTTACTCTTCCCATAAGTCTTTGTATAGCTTTTCCTGTTACTTTAAATACTCCATCTACTTTTTCAATTTTCCATTCATCTTTTTTGTCTTCTAACGTATAAACTATCTTATCTTCTATCTCTATTAAATCTTCTTTTGGTAATGTTTTCAATATTTTTGTTACATAATCTATTAATTCTTCTACACCGTCTTTGGTTACTGCTGATATTTTAAACATTTCCATTTTTTCTTTTTTAGCTAGTTTTTCTACTTCTTTTAATAGTGTATCATCTTGCATAACATCTATTTTATTTGCTACTATTATTTGCTTTCTTGTACTTAGTTTTTCACTATATTTTTTTAATTCTTTATTTATTGCATAAAAATCTTCTACAGGATTTCTCCCTTCTTGTCCTGATACATCTAAAAAATGTAATAAAAGTCTTGTCCTTTCAACATGTCTTAAAAATTGTATTCCTAACCCTACTCCTTCGCTTGCTCCTTCTATAATTCCTGGTATGTCGGCTATTACAAATCCATCTCCATCTTTAGTTTTTACTACTCCTAAATTTGGTTCTATTGTTGTGAAATGATAATTTGCAATTTTGGGTTTTGCATCTGTTACAATTGATAAAAATGTTGATTTACCTACATTTGGAAAACCTAAAAGACCTACATCTGCTAATAGTTTCAGCTCTAATATTAATTCTTTTTCTTCTCCTTTTTCTCCATCTTCTGAAAAACGTGGAGCTTGTCTTGTTGCTGTTGCGAAATGTGAATTTCCACGTCCTCCACGTCCACCTTTTAAAATTAATTCTTTTTTATTTGGTTCTGATAAGTCTGCTATTACTTTTCCTGTTTCTGCATCTTTTATTACAGTACCTATTGGAACTTTTATATATAAGTCTTCTCCATATTTTCCATTACAGTGACTTCCGTTTCCATTTTCTCCGTTTTTTGCTTTAAATTTTTTATTATATCTAAAATCTATTAATGTATTTTTGTCTTTGTCCACTTGAAAATAGACATTACCTCCATTTCCTCCGTCTCCACCGTCTGGTCCTCCTGATGCTACATATTTTTCTCGACGAAATGTTGCTGCTCCATTTCCTCCATCTCCTGATTTAATTATAATTTTTGTATAATCTGTAAACATTTTATCTCCTTTATTTAATATAAATTATTTATATATATCAAAATGTCTCAAAAAGAAACGTCCCCAATCAGACATTATTCAAAATAATCTAACTTCATTGCTTTTTTGACTTTTCTCATAGTTTCTTTTGCCACTTCTCTAGCTCTTTTTGTACCTTCTATTAATATTTTATCCACTTCCTCTGGATGTGCTTCATAATACGCTCTTTTTTCTCTAATTGCTCTTAAGTATTCTATTATATTTTTTGCTAATTGTTTTTTACAGGCTACACAACCTCTTTTTCCTGCTCTACATTCTTCACATACTGTTTTTACGTCTTCTTTTGGAGTAAATAAGTTGTGATAATATGCAACCATACATATATCAGGATTTCCTAAATCATCTTTTTTTATTCTATTTGGGTCTGTTACCGCACTCATAACTTTTTTTGTTATTTCTTCTTCTGAGTCTGATAAATATATTGCATTTCCTAATGATTTTCCCATTTTTTCATTTCCGTCTAATCCTTTAATTCTTTTTCCTTCTGATAGTACAATTTTAGGCTCTACTAAAACGTCTCCATAAATACTATTGAATTTTCTTACAATTTCTCTACATTGTTCAATTAAAGGCTCTTGGTCTTCTCCTGCTGGAACTAATTCTCCTTCAAATGTTGTGATGTCTGCAGCTTGACTTACTGGATATCCTAAAAATCCATAAGTTACACTTTCTCCAAATAGTTCTCTTTTTTGTGCAATTTCTGTCTTTACAGTTGGATTTCTTTCAAGTCTTGCAATCGTTACTAAGTTAGAATAATATATGGTTAATTCTGCTGTTTCAGGTATCATAGATTGTATATATATTGTTGTTTTTTCTGGATCTATTCCACAAGATAAATAATCCATTGCAAGTTCTCTTACATTTTTTCTTACTTTTTCTGGGTTATTAAAATTGTCTGTTAATGCTTGAACATCAGCAATTAATATATACATGTCATATTCTCCTGAGTTTTGCATTTCCACTCTTTTCTTTAAAGATCCAAAATAATGTCCTATATGTAATTTTCCTGTTGGTCTATCTCCTGTTAATATTCTTTTCTTTTCCATATATAATCTCATTCCTCTCTTTGTTTTTATTAATTTAATATCGCCAAGATTATAATAATTTTTTAATTTTCTTATATTATTATTTTTATGTATTTATTCTATAACTATACTATCCTCATCTTTGCTTTTTTTTATTTGAGCTTGCTTTTGTCTTTTTTTTCTCTTGCTAAAAGTCTCATATACTTTATCTAACATTTCTAATTCTTCTTTATTTTCCCTATCTCGTGCCCTAGCAATTTTGGTTTGTAACCATCTATCATAATATTCTAATTTATCATCTTTTTCTAATTTATCTAATTCTTTTAATATCTTATAAATCTTTTTTGTCCAACCTTCTTCTCCATCTATTCCTTTACCATAAACATATACTGTGCCACCATTTAATTTGTTAAAATCTTGGGTATAAAAATGTATACCTGCTTTTGATTCATACATTTTATTTTGTTGTAATAATTCAATTATTTTTGTTCTAATTAAAAACTCTATTTGTACTTTATTTACATCATATTGCAAACTATTTTCTCTGTCGTTTAAATCTATAAATCTTACTGCTTGTGTATATATGTCTGTAGCTTTTTTTATTAATTCTTTCATAAAATATGAATTTGGTATCTCATACCAGTCTAAATTTTGATTATTATTATACACTTCTTGATTTGCAAAACATATTATTCCTTCTTTTAGTTCTTCTTTATTATTTATTCCATGATGAAAAAATCTTTCATAATCTTTTTCGTTAATCATATGTAGCACTTCCCTTTTATTTTGTTATTTATATTGATTATCAATTTCTTTTAATATTACATCATGTGCACTACCTTCTGAAATACTAACATCTGAAACTAATGTTAATCTTGCTTTTTCATGGAATTCTGGTATTGTTACACTACCACAATTGCACATTGTTGATTTTATTTTTGCAACTGTTATTGCTAAATTTTCTTTTAAGCTTCCTGCATATGGAATATATGAATCAACACCTTCTTCAAAAGAAAGCTTTTTATCTCCTCCCATATCATATCTTTGCCAATTTCTTGCTCTATTTGATCCTTCTCCCCAATATTCTTTTACATATCCATTTCCTTTTTTTACTACTCTTGTAGGACTCTCATCAAATCTCGCAAAATATCTACCCATCATTACAAAATCTGCTCCTAAAGCTAATGCTATTGTTATATGATGGTCATGCACTATTCCTCCATCTGAACATATTGGAATATATATTCCTGTTTCTTCAAAATATGCGTTTCTTGCTTCTACTACGTCAATTAATGCTGATGCTTGTCCCCTTCCTATTCCCTTAGTTTCACGTGTTATACAGATAGAACCTCCTCCAACTCCAACTTTTATGAAGTCAGCTCCTGCTTCTGCTAGATATCTAAATCCTTCTTTATCAACAACATTTCCTGCTCCTATTTTTACACTATCTCCATATTTAGCTCTTACATAATCTATTGTATTTTTTTGCCATACAGAATATCCATCTGATGAATCCATACAAATCATATCTACTCCAGCTTCTACTAAAGCTGGTATTCTTTCTTCATAATCTCTTGTATTAATTCCCGCACCTACTATGTATCTTTTATTTTCATCTAATAAAGAATTAGGATTATTTTTTCTTTCTTCATAATCTTTTCTAAAAACTAAATATTTCAAGTTACCTTCTTTAGTTAATATTGGTAAACATGCTATTTTATTTTCCCATATTATATCATTTGCTTCTGATAAACTAATTCCTTCATCTGCACATACTGTTTTTTCTTTAGGTGTCATGAAGTTTTTTATTGGAGCATCCTTATCATCTCTTGAAAGTCTATAGTCTTTATCTGTAACTAATCCTAAAAATTTTCCTGAAGCTGTTCCATCATCTGTTATCATTACTGTTGAATGTCCTGTTTCTTTTACTAATTCTAGTACATCTTTTAGTGGTGTATCTGATTTTACATTTGAATCACTTATTATAAATCCTGCTTTATGTTTTTTTACATTTTTAACCATCTTTGCTTGTGATTCTATTGATTGTGAGCCATATATAAATGCTACTCCTCCTTCACGTGCTAATGCAATTCCCATTTCTTCTCCTGATACTGATTGCATTATTGCTGATACCATTGGTACATTTGCATAATATTTTGCTTCTTCTCCTTTTTTAAATTTTACTAGTGGTGTTCTTAATGATACTTTGTCTGGTATACATCTTTCATCAGTTAAGTTTGGTAATAATAAAAATTCATTGAATGTTCTTGAAATATCTTCTAAGATTTTTGCCATATTATTCTCATTCCTTTCTAAAGCTATCTAGATGAAAAAAATTTTTTCAACCTGTCAGCTCTTTAATTATTTTGAACTATATTATATATCATAATGAATATTATTTCAAGCTATAACAGAATAAATATTCCTAATGATTGTATAATAAATAAGTTCAACATATTAGAAGTCAACAAGTTATTAGTAGCCTCCACCACCCCAAGTAATTTATCATTCTCACTATCTTTATAATGTTTTTGAGCTTCAAAAAAAGTAACTAATTCTGGCACACTAGTAATCGCACCTAATAAAATTCCCAAAATATATTCTGCTATTTTAAATATTTCTGATAAATTTTCTAACACATTTCCCAGTTCATTTCCTATAAAATATAGCATAATACCTGCGACAACAATATATATGATATATACATAGCTTCTCTTATTTTTATTTTTTTCTCGTAATTCTTCTATTTTTTCATATTCCTCTATTTTTTGTTCTTCTTTTTCTAAATATTTCTCATGCATTTTCTTTGATATCCATGAAAATATAAGATATAAAATGATAAATATGAATATCATCCACATTTCAAATTTTTCTGTCAAATTTATTAATAAAATTGGAATTATTATTGTTAAAATGACTAGTATTAGTTGTATTAAAATCACTTTATTTTTAATTAATCTATAATTTTTATTTATGATTAATGACAAAATATATTGAGCCAAATTAATAATATTAGAACTAATTATATTGTATAAACTGGTACTAGCTAATCCTTGAAAGCTTGAGATTGTTACTGTTAAAAATTCTGGTATAGATGTTGCTATTCCTGAAATATTCCCTACTGTTTGTGGTTTTAGATTTAAGTTTTCAGCTAATCTTCTTAATGCTTTTACCAATATATATTTTGAAATCATTACAATCAATATTGCATATACAAAAAATTTTATTATTTCTATAATCATCTTTTCTCTCATTAATATATATTTAGGTTTTAATTTGGTTTTACCTATAAACCTTTATATTTATTATTACCTTATTCTTTATTTTTATTGCCTTTTCACCAAAAATAGTATATAATTAGTGCATAAATTTTAAAAAAATGAGAGAGGAGAGTTTTTATGATAGATATTAAATTTTTAAGAGATAATCCAGAAATTGTAAAAGATAATATTAAAAAGAAATTTCAAGATGAAAAATTAATTATGGTCGGTGAAGTAATAGATTTAGACAAAAAAAATAGAGAAGCTCAATTAAAAGGTGATAATTTAAGATCTGAAAGAAAATCTTTAAGTTCTAAAATTGGAGAATTAATGAAAAATGGACAAAAAGATGAAGCTGAAAAAATAAAATCACAAGTTGCTGAAATCAATAAAAAACTTGAAGAGAATGAAAAATTAGAAACTGAATATGCAGAAGAAATCAAAATAAGAATGATGAAAATCCCAAATATTATGCATGAATCAGTTCCTATAGGTAAAGATGATAGCGAAAATGTTGAACTTCAAAAATTTGGAGAACCTGTAGTACCTGATTATGATATACCTTTTCATGGTGAAATTTTAGAGAATTTGAATGGTCTTGACTTGGATAGTGCCAGAAGGGTTGCTGGACAAGGTTTTTACTATTTAATG
The DNA here is from genome assembly GCA_946498265.1 of uncultured Clostridium sp. GTDB lineage: Bacteria > Bacillota > Clostridia > TANB77 > CAG-508 > CAG-269. The sequence continues at coordinate 11,950 of CAMMNR010000021.1, forward strand.
GGTGATGTAGCAAGATTACATTCTGCTGTTCTAACTTATGCTAGAGATTTTATGATTAATAAAGGATTTACTTATTGCATTCCTCCATTTATGATAAGAAGTGATGTCGTAACAGGCGTTATGAGCTTTGAAGAAATGGATGCAATGATGTATAAAATTGAAGGAGAAGATTTATATTTAATTGGTACAAGCGAACATTCTATGATTGGTAAATTTAAAGACCAAATATTAAAAAAAGAAGATATGCCATATACAATGACATCTTATTCACCATGTTTTAGAAAAGAAAAGGGTGCTCATGGTATTGAAGAACGTGGCGTATATAGAATACATCAATTTGAAAAACAAGAAATGATAGTTGTTTGTGAACCTGAACAATCTTGGGAATGGTATGATAAAATGTGGTCTTATACTGTTGAATTCTTTAGAAGTATGAATATTCCTGTAAGAACTTTAGAATGTTGTTCTGGAGATTTAGCAGATTTAAAAGCAAAATCTTGTGATGTTGAAGCTTGGTCTCCTAGACAAAAGAAATATTTTGAAGTTGGAAGTTGTTCTAATTTAACAGATGCTCAAGCAAGACGTTTAGGAATTAGAATTAAAGGTGAAAATGGTAATTATTTTGCTCATACTTTAAATAATACTGTTGTTGCACCACCTCGTATGCTTATTTCTATTGTTGAAAATAATTATCAACCAGATGGTAGTGTAATTGTTCCAGAAGTTTTAAGACCTTATATGGGTGGATTAGATAGAATAGTTCCTAAAAAATAGAAAAATAAGGAGAATAATCATGATTATTAAAAACCCAAAATTTGAGATATCTGCTGTAAGTCCAAAACAATATCCTAAAGCTGGTTTACCTGAAATTGTTTTGGTTGGCAAATCTAATGTAGGCAAATCTAGTTTCATAAATACTATGATAAATAGAAAAAAATTAGCAAGAACTAGTAGTGAACCTGGTAAAACTCGCCAAATTAATTTCTATAATATAGATGATAAATTTTATTTTGTTGATTTACCTGGTTATGGATATAGTAAAATGTCTAAAAAAGAACAGACCCAAGTTGGTAAATTTATTGAAGAATATTTATTTAATAGGGATGAAATAAGTCTAATTATCTTTTTAGTTGATATTAGACATAGTCCTAGTGAGAATGATAAACTTATGTATAACTACATTATTTCTTCTAAGATTCCTTTTATTATTCTTGCTAATAAAGCAGATAAAATTGCAATTACTAAAGTTGATAGTGCAACTAAAAATCTTCAAAAAGAGTTAAATCCAATTGGTGATATCCCTACATACCCTTTTTCTTCTGAGAGAAAAATTTATAGTGAAGAAATATGGAATTTAATTGAAAAATATATTTAATAAAAGAGTATATAACTTACGTTTTTAGGTTATATACTCCTTTTTTTATTTCTAGCAATAACATTTACATTTTTTAATTTTTTTCTATTTTGGTTATTATTTTTTTAGCTTTTTCTCTGTCTAATGTAATCACATGTCCACATCCTAAGCACTTAAGTTTGAAATCTACCCCTATTCTTGTTATTTCCCATAATTTACTTCCACAAGGATGTTGTTTTTTCGTTCTTACTATACTTCCTATATTATATTCCATTATATAGATTTTTGAAACCTTTCTTTTATTTTCTCTTTTCCTAATATTTTCATTATTTCATACATATCTGGTGTATTTGTTCTTCCTGTTAAGGCAATTCTTAGAACTGTGCTTACATCTCCAACATGTGCTTTATATTTATCTGGGTTTGCTTTAAATTCTTTTACTTCTTTTGCAAATCCCATCTCTCCTGATAATTCTTTTATTTTATCAAACCAAGTTTGTTTATCATCATTGTCATCATAATATTTTTCAATATACAAATTTAAAATCTTTTCTATATCTTGTTTATCTTTTATAACTTGATATTCATAATTTTGTTCTTTTGAATAAAATTCATCATCATACATGTATTCAATAATATATTTAACATCTGACCATTTTGCAATATCTTTTCTTGGTTTTTTGTTTCCTCTTTCTATTCCTAATACTTTTAAGGCATATTCTTTATCTTGTAATATATTTTCTAATTCTTTATCATATTCTTTGGCCCATTTCATTGTTTCATCATAAACTTTTTCTGCTGTAAATTTTGATATAACTGTTTTTCCAACATCTAATAATTTTGTCATATCAAATAAAGCTCCACTAACACTCATTTTATTTAATTGTAAATCAAATTCTGATATGTCTAAATCCGGATTTGCTCTTCTCCAGTTTTCAAAATTTGAATTTGCTATATTTAATAAATATTCTTTTACTGCTTCTTTAGGTATTCCTAATTCTTTATAATATGAAACAGCCGCTTCTGGGTCTTTTCTTTTACTTAATTTTCTTTTATTTCCATTATCATTTTTCATTATTGGTGCAATATGTGCATATTTAGGAGTTTTGAACCCTAATTCATGGAATAATTGTAAATGTAATGGAACTGATGATAACCATTCATCTCCACGTATAACATGTGTAGTTCTCATTAAATGGTCATCTACAACATGTGCAAAATGATATGTAGGTAATCCATCAGACTTTATTATTACTATATCTTGGTCATTTTCAGGAAATTCTACATTACCTTTTATTACATCTTTATGTTTTATTTTTCTATCTTCTCTACCAGGTGATTTAAATCTTATTATATAATTCTCACCATTTTTAATTTTTTCAATCATTTCTTCAACTGTATTGTTTCTACATTTTGCCCATACACCATAATAACCCGGTCTTATTTTTGCATTTTCTTGTTTTTTTCTTATTTCATCTAATTCTTCTGGTGTACAAAAACAAGGATATGCTTTTCCTTGAGATATTAAATATTTTGCATATGCTTGATATATTTCTTTTCTTTGAGATTGTTTATATGGTCCATATGCTCCTTCACTATCATTTTCATTAATCATTCCTTCATCTTGTTCAATACCAAAATCTTTTAAAGAATTTACTATTTCAACTATAGCATTTTTTACTTCTCTTTTTTGGTCTGTATCTTCTATTCTTACAAAAAATACTCCTTCTGTTTGTTCAGATAATTTTTTTGCAATCAACCCTTGATATATCCCACCTATATGTGTAAATCCTGTTGGACTTGGTGCTATTCTTGAAACTACTGCTCCTTCTTTTAAATTTCTTTCTGGATATTTTTCTTCATAATATGATATTTCTTTTGCCTCTGGAAATATTAAGTCTGCTAAATCTTTATAATCCATATCTTATCTCTCCTTATAATAATATTTGCTTAATTAGGGACGGTTCTTAATATGCATTTTTGCTAACAAAAGAACCGTCCCCAATTAATCATACTTCCATTATAATTGGTATAATCATTGGGTTTCTTTTGGTTTTCATAAAAATATAATCTCTTAAGTTTTCTCTAACAGCTGATTTTATTGTAGCCCAATCACGTACTCCTCTTTCTTCACATTTCTTTATCTCATGTTTTACAACTGATTTTACATCATCCATTAGACTTTCTGATTCCCTAACATATACAAATCCTCTTGATATTACGTCTGGACCTGCTATTACTTCTCCTGTCGTTGATGACATTGTCAATACAACTACTATAAGTCCATCTTGTGATAGATGTTGTCTGTCCCTTAATACTATATTTCCTACATCTCCAACACCTAATCCATCAACTAAAATTCTTCCACTTTGTACTGATCCGGTAAATTCTGCTCCGTCTTCATTTATTTCTAATACTCTACCATTTGACATCATTATTATATTACTTTTATCTATTCCCATACTTTGTGCAGTTTCACTATGAGCTATTAATTGTCTATATTCTCCATGTACTGGAATAAAATATTTCGGTTTTGTCAAAGCAAGTATTAATTTTTGTTCTTCTTGATATGCATGCCCTGAAACATGTATCGCTTCTAATGAACTATATACTACTTCTGCTCCTATTTGCATTAAGTCATCAATTACTTTTGATACAAATTTTTCATTTCCTGGAATTGGATTTGCTGATATTATAACAAGATCATTTGGTGTTATTTTTACTTTTCTATGGTCTCCTGCTGCCATTCTTGTTAAAGCTGACATTGGTTCTCCTTGGCTTCCTGTCGTGATTATTACTAAATTTTCATCAGGATAATTATTTATCATATCTATATCAATAAATATATTTTCAGGACATTCTATATATCCTAGTTCTCTTGCAGTTTCTATCATATTTATCATACTTCTACCACATACTGCAATTTTCCTATTATATTTAACAGCTGAATTAACTATTTGTTGCACTCTATGAACATTTGATGCAAAAGTTGCTACTACTATTCTTTTTGTACAATGTAAAAATAATTTATCAAATACTTCTCCAACTGATCTTTCAGACATTGCAAATCCTTTTCTTTCTGAATTTGTACTATCTGACATTAATGCTAATACCCCTTTATTTCCAATTTCTGCTATTCTTCCAAAGTCTATCATTTTTCCATCTATCGGTGTATAATCTACTTTAAAGTCTCCTGTATGAAGTACTGTTCCTGATGGAGTTGTTATTGCAAGCATTACTGAATCTGGTATACTGTGAGAACTTCTTATAAATTCTACACTAAAGTTTTTTCCTAATTGAATTGTTTCTCCAGGCATTACTTCTATTAATTTTGTACTTCTTAATAATTTATGTTCTTCTAATTTATTCTTAATTAATCCTGCTGCTAATCTTGTAGCATAAATAGGTATATTTATTTTTTTCAATAAATATGGAACACTTCCTATATGGTCTTCATGTCCATGTGTTATTACTAAACCTTTTATTTTATCCACATTTTTTTCTAGATATGTTATATCTGGAATTACTAAGTCAATTCCTAACATATCATCTTCTGGAAATGATAACCCACAATCTACAACTATTATCTCATTTTCATATTCGAAGACTGTTATATTCTTTCCTACTTCATGTAATCCTCCTAATGGAATTATTTTTAATTTTGATTTTTTGAATATTGATGCATTGTTTTTATTAGTTTTATTTGTTTTATTAGATTTTTTATTTTTTAAATTGTTTGTATTATCTTTTTCTTCATTTAAACTATTTTTTTCTATATTATTTTTCTCTTCTTTTATCTCTTTATTTACTCTTTTTTCACTCTTTTTTGTATATGGTTTTTTACTTTTTTCTTTTATTAGTTCTTTTCCTCCTTCTTTTTTTACTTT
>CAMMNR010000022.1 GCA_946498265.1 uncultured Clostridium sp.
ACATCTGGTAATATAAAAAATAATAATATGAAAAAATATAATAAAAATCAAAAAAATATAAAAAATAGTCAAAAGAATAAAATAAACACAAGACCAGCTAAAAATTTAAGACCAACAAATTCTCAATATACAACAAATCAAAAATCTAATATAAATATAACAAATAAAATACCACAAAGTGCAGAAAATGAAAATACAAAAAAAGTAGAACCAAATAATCAAATAAATAAGAATGATGATATTAAACAACAAGAAAATATAGCAGTTGTAAAAGAATACAAAATTGACGCCAATAATAACATGTCACAAAATAACAATGTACAATCAAACAATAATCAATTTAACGAACAAAATAATAACACATTGCAAAATAATATGCAATTCCAAAATCAAGGAACAGTTTCATTAGAAAAAACTAATGAAATATTGCAACAAATTAATGATTATATAGATAAAGAAAAGAGAAATTTAGAATAAATATATAAAGGATTAAATCATGTCCTTATTTAAAGTAAGGCATGATTTATTATAACATGTAATAATATATTTATATTAAAGGAGAAGACAATGATAGATTTTCATACACATATACTACCAAACATAGATGATGGTTCAAGAAGTATAGATGAAACATTCAATTTAATAAAAGAAGCAAAAAATGTAGGATTCGAAGGAATAATATCAACATCACATTATATGGAAAATTATTATGAAACAGACAAACCAGAAAGAGAAGTATGGATAAATGCAATTTATGAAAATTTACAAGCTAAAAATATAGATATAAGATTATATTTAGGAAATGAAATATATATTTCAGAAAATCTAATAAAACTTTTAGAAGAAGGAAAAGCATCAACAATAAATGATACTAGTTATGTATTATTTGAAATGCCATTAAATGAAGAACCAATGAATTTATATGATACAGTTTATCAAATGATACAATATAAATTAGTACCAATATTAGCTCATCCAGAGAGATATAGTTATATACAAAAAGAACCTGATTTAGTATATGACTTAGTTCAAAAAGGTGTACTTATGCAAGCAAATTATGGGAGTATAATAGGACAATATGGAGAAAAAGCACAAATTATAGTAAAAAAATTATTAGAAAATAATTTAATACACTTTTTAGGTTCTGATGTCCATAGACAAAATACAATATATCCAAAGATACCAGAATGCTTGTCAGAAATTAATAGTATAATAGGAGAAGAAAAGTTACAAGAATTAACAACAGAAAACCCAAAATTAGCATTAGGAAACAAAAGAATAGATATTAGGGATCCACATAGTGTAGAATTAAGTTTAAAAGAAAAATTCATAATGAAATTTAAAAAGTAAAAATTACCATTATGGGGACGCGTCCCAAAAGGGAAAAACTATCTTAAAAAAATTTTTATTAAGAATGAATCATAAAAGAGAGATGATTTTATATGAAGAATAAAAAAATAAAAAAGATATTAATTATTATTGCAATTTTATTGGCAATTATAGTTATAACTTTTATGGTTGGATTTATTGTTTTTATGAATGATGTAAAAAACGAGCAAAAAGAAGATGAAGAACAAGTTTCAATTCTAGATTCAGAAGTAGAGAATATAAATGAATTAATGGAGACAGAAACAACAATAGATGACGAGTCATTAGAAATAAAAACGACTGGAGATTATGCTGTTGTAGAAAGTACTATAAAAGAACATATGAAAGAGTGGCAAGAAATTGCTAATGAGTGTAGTATGCTTTTAGAAGGTAAAGGATTAGAAGATGTTTTGACAATAGAAGATATACAACAAAATGATGAGAATTTTAGTTTATCAAAGCAAAAAATTGCAACTCAAAGAGAGAGAATACAAACAGATTATCAAAAATATGAAGAATTTTTCGATATAGAAAAAACATGGGGAAAAATCGAAGATAAAGATATACCGGATTATTATAAAGAATTATATAAATCATATTTTCAAAATAATGTTACATTAGAAGAACAAAAGTCAAAAGTTGAAAACCAAAAACAGAAATTGATTGAAGAATTAGATATTTTAGATAAAATTGCAGATTTTTTAAGTAATACAAGAAATGATTGGAGAATAGAAAATAATACAGTTACTTTTAACACACAAGAAAATTATAATCAATATACTAGTTTACTAGATGAGTTAGAAAAGGTAAGAGAAAGTATGAAAGATTTATAAAATGAAAGGAAGTTTTTAGGTAATGAGAAAATATTTTGGAACAGATGGTATTAGAAGAATTGCAAATACAGAATTATCTCCAGAATTAGTTTATAAAGTTGCAAAGGCAGGAGCATATGTATTATCAAAACATACAGATCATACGCCAACAATTTTAATAGGAAGAGATACACGTATTTCTGGAACTTTAATTGAAAGTGCAATGGTGGCAGGATTTTTAAGTTATGGAGCAAATGTTAAATTACTAGGAGTTATACCAACGCCAGCAGTTGCATATTTAACAAGAAAATTAAATGCTGATGCAGGAGTAGTTATTTCAGCCTCACATAATACATATGAATTTAATGGAATTAAATATTTTAGTAATAAAGGGACAAAAATTCCAGATAGTTTAGAAGAAGAAATTGAAGAAGTAATGGATTCTGGAAAGTTAGATGAATTAACAGCCGTAAATGATAAGATAGGTGTTTCTGAATATAAATTAGACTTAATTGATGAATATGTATATTTTTTTAGAAAAAATTTTGATGATAATATAGAAAAATATAATAGAAAAGATTTTGTAGTTGGAATAGATACAGCAAATGGAGCAACATATAGTGTTGCAGAAAAAGTATTTAAAGCTTTAGGAATAAATTATAAAATTATAAATAATCAACCTGATGGAATAAATATAAATGAAAATTGTGGTTCAACACATCTTGAAGGTTTAAAGAAATTTGTATTAGATAACAATCTAAGTTTAGGAATTGCATATGATGGTGATGGAGATAGATGTTTAGCTGTAGATGAAAAAGGAAATGAAATGGATGGTGATAAATTATTAGCAATAATATCAGCAAATCTAAGAAAAAAAGGAAAGTTAAATAAAGATACAATAGTTGCAACAGTAATGAGTAATTTAGGGTTAAATAAATATGCTAGAGATAATGGATTAGAATTACTTCAAACAAAAGTAGGGGATAGATATGTTTTAGAAGAAATGCTAAAAGATGGGTTTAACTTAGGTGGAGAACAATCAGGACATATTATATTATTAGATTATAATCCTACAGGAGATGGAATTTTGACTTCATTAATGTTAATACAATCTATATTAGAAGAAGATAAGAAAGCATCAGAACTAAATGAAATAGTAAAATTGTATCCACAAATATTAATAAATGCAAAAGTTAATGCAGATAAAAAATATGATTATGACAAAAATGAAGAAATAAAACAAGCTATAGAAAAATTGGAAAAAGAATTTGCAGGAAATGGCAGAGTTTTAATTAGACCTTCAGGAACAGAACCATTAGTAAGAGTTATGATAGAAGGAGAAGAACAAGAATATATTAATAAAAAAGCTAAAGAAATAGCAGATTTGATTGAAAAAAATTTGAAATAGTAAATCATAGTAACAAAAAAATTGTATATTATTGTTTGTTGTTTTTATTATTTATGAATTTATTAAAATAATACATTTGTGTAATGAAAATGAAATAAAACTGTAATATAAAAATAATATAATATAATTGAAATATTTAATAAATAATGTTATTATAAACACATAAAATAACAAAAGAAAATGGAGGGAAAGAGATGTTTGTATTTGATATATCAAACCCACTTACATTATTATTATTATTAGCAGCAACAGTACTATTACTCTTTTTATCAAAAGAAATAAACAGAAGTGTAGTATCTGGAATAGTTTTATTTGCATATTTAATTCTTTTAATAGTGCATGTAGCACAACTTACAACTTTACCAGAAGAATATAGATATATGATTTCAACAATAACTAGATGTTTAGCAATAGACTTTGTGTTTATATTAATAAGTTTCTTTGCATATCTATGGGTAGATGATGTAGAAGCAAAAGCAAAAGGCAAAAAAAGCTATAACAATAGTTTAGATTGGTTTTGGAAAAAAGTTTAATAAAGGAGAAATCCTTTATTTTTTTTGCATTAAAATAAAATAAATGAATATACATATATATAATAGACTAAAGATACAAGGAGATATATGTATGTTCAATGTTACTGTGCTAAAAATGAAAGATATAATAAAATATATGTTAGGTATTTTTATATTGATATTAATAATAATATTAATATCAAATACAATAAATAAAGAAAAATCTAATACAAAACCAGAAAATGAAATAATACAAAATGTAGAAAAAGGTATAAAAGGATTAACAAGTAATACATTTTTAGGATGTTTAGAACAATCGATACCAGTTATTGCGAGTATAAATAAACAAGATAACACTGAAAAAAATAAAAGCAATATAAGTCAATTTGAAAGTATACTTGGAACACAAATTAGTTCAATAAAATCATTAGAAACGCAAGAAACCGGCGATGATAGTATAGAAATAGCAGAAGAAAAAACAGAGGAACAAAATGTACAAGAAAATACTACAAATACATCAACAAATAATGTAGAAGAAATTCAGACAAATGTTACAACACAAGTTATAACAAACAATCCAATAACTGAATCTTTTAATACTCAATATGGAAATGTAAAAATAAAAAATCAAACAGATTACCAATTAACTCAAGAAATGATGACACCTGACATAACAATAGAAAATAAAAATATAGTATTATTTCATACACATAGTTGCGAAAGCTACACACCAAGTGATGCATATCCATATACACAAACAGGGAATTTTAGAACAACAGATTTAAATTTTACAGTAACAAGAGTAGGAACAGAATTAGAAAATTATTTGAAACAATGTAATTATAATGTAGTACATAATACAGATTATCATGATTATCCAGCATATAATGGTTCATATACAAAATCTTTAGCAACTGTTGAAAATATATTACAAACAGCACCATCAGATATAATTATAGATATACATAGAGATGCTATAGGTAGTAGAAGTGATTATGCACCAATAGTACAAATAGGAGAAACAGATGTTGCAGCACAGTTAATGTTTGTAATAGGAACAAATGCTGGAGGATTATGGCACCCTAATTGGAATCAAAATTTGAAATTTGCAATAAAAATTCAAGAAAAAGCAGAAGAAATGTATCCAGGACTTTTTAAGCCAATAATGCTTACAACCTCAAGATATAATCAGCATACAGGTAAATATGCAAGTATAATAGAAGTTGGGGCTACGGGAAATACTTTGGAACAGTGTTTAACAAGTATGAAATATTTGGCAAAAGTTATGAATGAAGTCATTAAATAAATGTATCAATTTTCATAATTACAACGCAACAAGTTTAGGAAATTATATATATTATATTTTAAGCGAGTTTCGTGGGGACCGACACAATACATATTCTTATAAAATCAGCGACAGTCCCGTGGGAGCTGATTTTATTAGAGTATGTAAAGTGTTGGGATAGCGAAAAATATAATATATATAATTTCCTAAACTTGTTGCGTTGTATTGTGAATTTAAGAAAAATTAAATTAAATTACTTGAAATTTTTCCCATATATAGATATAATTACAAATGTAAAAAATCAAAAGAAAAGAGGTAGATAATATGGCAGATATAAAACTAAACTTAAAAAATACATCAATATCAAAAAAGAGCATATTAGAATATTCAGAAATAATAGAAAATATTCATAAAGACTTACATAAAAGAGCAAACAAAAAAGATGATTTTGTGGGATGGTTAGAACTACCAACTAATTATAATAAAAGAGAATTTGCAAGAATAAAAAAAGCAGCAAAAAAGATAGAAAAAGAATCAGATATATTAGTAGTAATAGGAATAGGAGGTTCATATTTAGGAGCAAGAGCAGTAATTGAAGCATTAACAAGTTCTTTTTATAATATGCTTCCAGAAGAACAAAGAAAAACTCCTCAAATTTTATATGTAGGAAACAATCTAAGCCCTAATTATATAAATGAGTTAATAGAATATATCGGAGACAAAGACTTTTCAGTAAATGTAATATCAAAATCAGGAACAACTACAGAGCCAGCAATTGCTTTTAGAATATTTAGGGAGATACTAGAAAATAAATATGGAATAGATGAAGCCAGAAGCAGAATATATGCAACAACAGACAAAGAAAAAGGAGCATTAAAAACACTTGCTGATAAAGAAGGGTATGAGAAATTTGTAGTTCCAGATAATATAGGAGGAAGATATTCAGTATTAACAGCAGTAGGATTATTACCAATAGCAGTAGCAGGAATAGATATAGATAAATTAATGGAAGGAGCAAGGATAGCGCAAGAAAGATATAATGACCCAAGTTTAAAATATAATGAGTGCTATCAATATGCTGTAGTTAGAAATATTCTATATAAATTATATAAAAATACAGAAATATTAGTAAATTATGAGCCAAAAATGCATTATTTTACAGAGTGGTGGAAACAACTATATGGAGAAAGTGAAGGTAAAGATCAAAAAGGAATATTTCCAGCAGGTGTAGACTTTACTACGGATTTACATTCAATGGGACAATATATACAAGATGGAAGAAGAAATTTATTTGAAACAGTGATTTCAATAGAAAAACCAAAAACAGATATAAAAATAAATTCTGATGATGATAATTTAGATGGACTAAATTATTTGACAGGAAAAGGATTAGATTATATAAATAAAAAGGCAATGGAAGGAACAATAGAAGCACATGTTTCAGGAGATGTACCTAATATTTTAATATCAATGAAAAAACTAGATGAACAAAATTTAGGAGAATTAATTTATTTCTTTGAAAAATCTTGTGCAGTGTCAGGGATGATTTTAGGAATAAATCCATTTAATCAACCTGGGGTTGAAGAATATAAGAAGAATATGTTTAGATTATTAGAAAAACCAGGATATTAATGTGCCGAAGGTTGCCAAAGGTTGCCAAAGGGGACGGGCTATTTTGGCACACTTTATTTACTCAACATTTTATGAAATCAAAATGCATTATATAAGATGTGCCAAAATAGCCCGTCCCCTTTGGCACATTAGCCCCGTCCCCATTTTCCCTATCTCTTTGGCGTACTAAAAAGAAAGAAGGATGATTTTAGAAATGATAGTTAAAGAAAAATTTAAAACAGGACTAGAAGATATAGGAAAAGGAAATCTTATAAAAAATAAATCAATATTAAGGATGTTTGAAAATATAGGTGCATATCATTCTGATATGGTAAAGTTTGGAGCAAATGAAATAGAAGAGACAAAAGCTAGTTGGATTTTAATGGATTGGAAAATAAAAGTAATAAAAAGACCTAAATATGGAGAAAATTTAGAAGTGCATACATGGTGTAAAGATGGAGGTAAAATGCACACATACAGAGATTTTGAGCTATATAATGAAAAAGGTGAATTGTGTGCAATAGGAACTTCAAAATGGGTATTAGTAAATATAGAAACAGGAAAGTTGATAAAAATAGAAAAAGATTTAATGGATAGATATACATTAGAAGAAAAAAATGTATTTAATGAAAAAGAATTGGACAAACTAAAAGCACCAGATAGCTATATATCTAATATTATATATAAAGTAAATAGAAAAGATATAGATATAAATAATCATATGCATAATTTATATTATTTGGACTTAGCATATGAAGCATTACCACAAGATGTATATAATAATGATAGACCGTTTAATAATATTAGAATATCATACAAAAAAGAGATAAAACTAGGTGATATGGTTAATTGTAAATATTCAAAAGTAGGAAATAAGCATATAATAGTTATCATGGATGAAGAGGAGAAAAAAACGCATGCGATTATAGAATTAGAAAAATAATGAGGAAAAGTGTTGAATTTTGTCAAAAAAATGTGATATAATATTAGCCGATCGTTAATTAAATTGAAGGAGGAATTTTAATGAAGAAAGATTTAAAAAAGACAAAAATAGTAGGGACAATAGGGCCAGCAAGTGATGACAAGTTGGAGGAATTAATTAATGCAGGTTTAAATGCAACAAGAATTAATTACTCACATGGAAGTTGGAATGAACAAGCAGAAAGAACAGAAAGAATTCTGAAATTAAGAAAAGAAAAAGATATTCCAATATCTTTATTGTTAGATATGCAAGGACCAGAAATTAGAACAGGAATGTTAGTAACAGGAAAAACTGAAAAAATACAACTAGAAGATGGTCAAAAATTCACATTGGTTAATGAAGATATAGAAGGAGATAAAGAAAAAGTTTCTGTATCATATAAAGAATTATATAAAGATGTAGTGCCAGGTGCAAAAGTATTAATTGATGACGGAGCAATAGAATTAGTTGTTGATGAAATAGTAGGAAAAGATATAGTTTGTACAGTAGTACATGGTAATGGTTTAGGAAGTAGAAAAACTATAAATTTACCAGGTACAATAGTACGTTTGCCAGCTTTAAAAGAAAAAGATATAGAAGATTTGAAGACAGCATGTGAACATGATTATGATTATGTTGCAGTATCATTTACAAGAAACATAGATGATATTCAACAAGTAAGAAAAGTTTTAGATGAAAATGGTGGGCAAGACATAAAAATAATTACCAAAGTAGAAAATGTTGAAGGTTTACAAAACATGGAAGAAATAGTTACTTATGCTGATGCTCAAATGATTGCTCGTGGAGATATGGCAACTGAAACTGATTTTACAGAACCACCAGTTATGCAAAAGAAATTTATAAAATTAGCAAATAAAGAAAATAAACCAGCAATTACAGCAACACAAATGCTTGAATCTATGACACATAACCCATTACCAACAAGAGCAGAAGCAAGTGACGTTGCAAATGCCATTTATGATAGAACAAGTGCAGTTATGTTATCAGGAGAATGTGCTATGGGAAAATATCCAGTAGAATGTGTTCAAACTATGACTAAAATTGCACATAGAGTTGAAGACGACATAGAATATTGGAAGAGATTTAGAAATAATGAAAATACAAAAATAGAAAAATTAGAAGATAAAATTGCATATTCTACATGTGTTATGGCTATGAATATGGATGCTGATGCAATTCTTTGCTACACACATACAGGAGATTCAGCAAGAAGATTAGCAGGATTAGGAGCTGGTTGCCCAATATTAGCAATTACAGATAATAGAAGAACATTTAATCAATTAGCAATAGTATGGAATGTTACACCAATTTATGTTGAAAGAGTTTCATCAATTGATAAAGTTATAGAAGATGGAATTGCAAAATTAAAAGATAAAGAAATAATTGAAAAAGGTGATATGATTGTAATTGCAGGAGGAGCTAAGCTATTAAATAATGCAGAAGAAAGCCAAATAGTAGGTGGAATAGCAAAAATATAGATAAGTTAAAATATATAGTTAAAATGGCTATTGTAATAAAACAGTAGTCATTTTTATTATTGATATATAATGTTTGGTGTGATATAATTTATGCATTATAGGAGATTAAAATTTCCATAATTAATGTAAAAAAATAATGTACAGGATTTAGGGGGGAATAATGAAAGAAAATTTTAAAGTCTTTGATAAAGCTAAAGATATTCCAAATGAATGGAATGATTTTTGCAAGGATAATTTTTTTATGCAAAAAGATAGATTAGAATTTTTAGAAAATGTAAATCCATGTAATCAAAAATACTATATTGTATATAATAAAGAAAATATAGAAGCATGTTTTGTAATGTTTCCTTTTAAATATGAATTTGATAAACACATAAAAGTAAATGTAAAACTTATATTTTTACCAGTATCAGTTGCAGATCCAGGAATAGTAGCAAAACCAAATAGTAAAGAACTATATAAATGTCTAAAAAAAATTAAAGGAATAAAACTAATACTTAGTACATCAGAAGATTTTAAATTAATAAATGGAATAAAGTTTGAAGGTAATCCAAATTGTAGGTTAGACATTAAATGGAATGATTTAGATCAATATCTAAATAGCATGAGAACTAAATATAGAAGTCAGATGAAAGAAATATTAAGGAAAAGAGAAAAACTAGATATAAGAATTCTAAAAGATAATAGTAAAGAATTTACTAATGAAATCTACCAATTATATATGCAAGTTATGAGTAATGTTGATTATGTACTAGAAACACTTAATATAGAATTTTTTCGTAATAATTTTTCAAAAACAATGGTATATGAAGTTGATAAAAAACCAAAAGCATTTATGCAATTTATAGAAAATGATAAAAAAATAATATGCGAATTTTGTGGATTTGATTATAAAGACAGAGATAAATTTGATTTATATAAAAATACACTTTTAGGAGTAGTCATATATGCTATAGAAAATGGATATAAAGAAATTGATGTAGGTCAATCAGCAGAAATGACAAAAATGAAGTTCGGAGCATATTTAGAGCCAAAATATTCATGGATTTTTTATGATGGTAGTAAAATATGTAATAAAATTCTAGAATATATATTATTAGATAAAAACACACATAAAGAAAAATGTAATTATAATATATTTAAAAAAAGCAGTAACATAAAATAAAAAACATAAAATAAAATTAAAAATCTTAGTAGATTTTTAATTTTCGATATGATATACTATAAAAAGCAAAATAAAGGTTTATAGGTATCCTAAAAAACCTAAATATTACAAGGAGAGAAAATGTAATTAAATGAAACCAATAGTAGCAATAATAGGAAAACCAAATGTAGGAAAATCGACTTTCTTCAATTACTTAGCAGGAAGCAGAATATCGATAGTACAAGATACGCCAGGAGTAACAAGAGATAGAATATATGCGGAAACAAACTGGAGAGGTAGAGATTTTACATTAATAGATACAGGAGGAATAGAGCCAGAATCTGATGATATAATTTTATCTCAAATGAGAGAGCAAGCAAATTTAGCAATAAATATGGCAGATGTAATAATATTTTTAACAGATATAAGACAAGGCGTAACATCTGCAGATAAAGAAATAGCACTAATGTTAAAAAAATCGGGAAAACCAATAGTTCTTGTATGTAATAAAGCAGATAATTTTGAAAAAGATAAAGAAGAAATATATGAGTTCTATAATTTAGGAATAGGAGAACCATATCCAATATCAGCAACAAATGCATTAGGAATAGGAGACGTTTTAGATAAGATATATGAAAGTTTTCCAGAAAAAACAGAAAATGAAGAAGAAAATGATACAATAAAAGTAGCTGTAATAGGAAAACCAAATGTAGGAAAATCATCTTTAATAAATAAAATTTTAGGTGAAAATAGATTAATAGTAAGCAATATAGCAGGAACCACCAGAGATGCAATAGATACACAGTTTGAAAATGAAAAAGGAAAATATGTATTAATAGATACAGCAGGAGTGAGAAGAAAAAGTAAAGTAAAAGAATCTATAGAAAAATTCAGTATAATGAGAACTTTACTCGCAATAGAAAGATCAGATGTATGTTTAATGATGTTAGATGCCCTAGAAGGAGTTACAGATCAGGATGCAAAAATAGCAGGAGAGGCACATGAAGCTGGAAAAGGTGTAATAATAGTTGTAAACAAGTGGGATGAATATGAAAAAGAAACAGGAACACTAGAAAAATACAAAAAAGATATATATAGTAAACTTTCATATTTATCATATGCGCCAATAATATTTATATCAGCAAAAACAGGGCAAAGAGTTCACAAATTATTTGATTTAATAAATCATGTAAACGAACAAAACAGTATGAGAATATCAACATCAGTATTAAATCAAGTAATAAATGAAGCAATAGCAATAGTACAACCACCAACAGACAAAGGAAAAAGACTAAAAATATTTTATGGCACACAAGTTTCTACTAAACCACCAACATTTGTAATTTTTGTAAATAATAAAGAATTATTTCACTTTTCATATGAAAGATATATAATAAATCAAATACGAAAAGAATTTGGTTTAGAAGGAACACCTGTAAGAATAATAGTAAGAGAAAAAAATCAAAAAGAAGCTGAAAAAGAAGGATACTATTAATGTGTGCCAAAGTTGCCAAAAGGGACGGGCTATAGGGAAATTAGGGACGGGGCTTAAAATCCCTAATTTCTTTAAAAGATAAAAATACAAATATAAACATAAATATTTAATAGGGATTTCAAGCCCCGTCCCTAATTTCCCTATAGCCCGTCCCTTTTGGCAACTTTGGCATAAGAAGGAGGAAAAAAGATGGTATTATATATAGTTATGGCAATAATTGCATACTTAATAGGAAGTATAAATTTCTCAGTTATTATAAGTAAAAAAATGGCTGGATTTGATGTAAGAGAAAAAGGAAGTGGAAATGCAGGAAGTACAAATATGTTACGCTCGGTTGGAAAAAAAGCAGCAGCAATCACATTAATATGTGATGTTTTGAAAGGTGTAGTAGCAATAATAATAGCAATAATTTTAGGGAACATTTTCAATGATTCAAATAAAGAATTGTTATTACAAATTGCTGGTATTGCAGTAGTATTAGGACATACTTTTCCAATATTCTTTGGATTTAAAGGAGGAAAAGGTGTTGCAACATCTTTAGGAATTTTACTTATGAGCAATTGGCAAATAGGATTAATCTGTTTAGTATTTGCATTAGTATTAATGGTACTAACAAGAATGGTTTCATTAGGTTCATGTATGGCAGCAATATTATTTCCAGTATTAACATTATTTATAAATGAACATTATACAGTATTAACAGAAGGAAAAAGTGGAAATGTATATTTCGTATATAGTGTAATTATGGCAATAATAGTATTATATAATCATAGAAGTAATATAAAAAGAATATTAAATGGAACAGAAAATAAAATAAGTTTTAAAAAGTAATAAGAGTAAAGAGGTATTGTAGAAAGAGTAAAGAAATTTTTTAAATTAAATTAATCAATTTGATATAAAAGTATCAATAAATGTAAAAAAGTAAATAAACAAAGGAGTAGATTTAAAGTGAAAAATATAGCAATAATAGGAAGCGGAAGCTGGGGAATAGCACTTGCGACACATTTATCAAGAAATGGAAATAAAATAAAAGTATGGTCATTTGATGAAGAAGAAAAAAATTTAATAAATAATGAAAAAAAATGTAAGTTTTTACCTAATTTAGTTTTACCAGATAATATATTTTGCTCAAATGATTTTGAAGAAGTAATAAAAGATGCAGAATTTATATTACATGTAACACCTTCAAAATTCACAAGAGATACATTCAAACAATATAAACAATATGTGGGAACAAAACCAGTTATAATATGTTCAAAAGGTTTTGAAAAAGATACACTAAAAACATTAGATGAAGTAATGAAAGAAGAATTGCCAGGAGTAAAAATAGGAGTATTGTCAGGGCCAAGTCATGCAGAAGAAGTATCAATTGCAGTACCAACAGTACTAGTTATAGCATCTGAACATAAAGAAATATTAGAATTAATACAAAATATATTTATGTGTACAGAAATGAGAATATACACATCAGATGATGTAAAAGGAGTAGAACTAGGAGGAGCACTAAAAAATATTATAGCCTTTTGTGCAGGAGTAGCAGCAGGAATAGGATTAGGAGACAATACATTTGCAGCTTTAATAACTAGAGGATTAGGAGAATTAACAAGACTAGGAGTAGAATTAGGAGGACGAAAAGATACATTTTATGGACTAAGTGGATTAGGAGACTTAATAGTAACATGTCTTAGTGAACACAGTAGAAACAGAAAAGCTGGAAAATTAATAGGTCAGGGTAAAACATTAGAAGAAACAAAAAAAGAAGTAGGAATGGTAATAGAAAGTATAGACAATATAGAAGTTGCTTATGAATTGTGTAAAATACATAATGTAGATATGCCAATAGTAGAAAGTGTTTATCAGGTTATTTATGGAAAATTAGATCCAAAAACTGCAGTAAATAACTTGATGACAAGAGCAAAAAAAGCAGAGGATTAGAAATAGAGCTGTAGGGATTTTAGGGACGGGGCTTCAAATCCCTATAAACTATTTGTATTTACATTTTTATTTTTTAATAAGAATAGGGATTTGAAGCCCCGTCCCTAAAATCCCTAAACCCCGTCCCAAAATTCCCTATCTCCGTCTCTAAATTTTCTAAAAAATGAATAATACATAAAATAAAAGTAAATAATAAAAAAAGAACCATTATTATTTGGAGTAGTAGGATTAAAAAATTTAATTCTTTTTCGACCAGAGTCGAACCTAAGAAAGGAATGTGAGAAAAATGGAATTTTTTGATAAACTTGGAAAAAAGGCAACAGAAGCATATAAATATACTGCTGACAAAACAGGTAAAATAGCTAAAGAAACAAAATTAAAATTTAGGATGTCAGAATTAAAGTCTCAAATAGAGGATTTATATGTAGAAATTGGTAAAAAGGTATATGAAAAGCATATAAGAGAAGAAGATATATGTATAAAAAAAGATCTTGAAGAACAATGTATAAAAATAGATGTATTGGCTCAAGAAATAGAAGATCTACAAAATGAAACATTAGAGTTGAAAGATAAAAAACAATGTCCAAAATGTTACAAAGAAGTAAATAAAGAAGATAAATATTGTAAAAATTGTGGTGAAAAGTTAGAAAGAGAGAGCCAAGAAGAAAATGACGTTAAAGAAGTAGAGATACTAGAAGATATAGAAACTACACAAGTAGAAGAAGATAATGAAATAGATAGAAATGAAGAAGAAAAGTTAAATAATGAATCATATAAAAGTGAGCTAGATAATGAAAATAGTGATAATGAAGAAAAATTGGAAAAGCAAATTGATATAGAAGAATTACAAGACGAAAATCAAGAAAAGACAAATTTAGAAAAAACTGTAGAGGTTGAGTCACATGTAGATGTTGAAATAGATGAAGACGAAAATAAATAAAGTGTGCCAAAATAGCCCGTCCCCCTTGGCAATGGAAAGGAAATAAGAAATGAAGTTAGTAGTACAAAGAGTAAAAAATGCAAAAGTAGAAGTTGAAAATAAAGCAGTAGGAAGCATAAATAAAGGATTTTTAGTATTATTAGGAGTTACGCATAATGATAATCAAGAAATTGCAGACTATTTAGTTAAAAAGTTATGTAATTTAAGAGTATTTGAGGATGAAAACGAAAAAATGAATCTATCAATAAAAGATGTAGGAGGAGATTTATTAATAGTTTCTCAATTTACATTATATGCAGATACAACAGGAGGAAATAGACCATCTTTTATAAATGCGGCTAAACCTGATGAAGCAAACAAATTATATGAATATTTTTGTGAGCAATGTCAAGAAAAAGGAATAAAAGTGGAAAAAGGTGTGTTTGGAGCTCATATGGATGTTTCACTTGTAAATGATGGACCTGTAACTATTATAATGGAAAAAAATAATTAATTTGATATTTAAATGAGTAATTTACTAAAATGAACAAATTAAAGTCAAATAAATTTTAATTAATGAAAATTTTAATATGGATATCTTTCATATAAATATTTTATGATATTATCAGCATTTATGTCAGTAACTTTAATATAAGTATTTTTATCTAAAGATATCCACATACTAATGAAATAATTTTCAATATTATCTATAAAAATACCAATAATTTCTGCTAATTCAATTGGATTAGCATATTTTTTTTCCCAATTTAATTTGTTTTCTATATTTAAATTAGTATTATAAAAATTGCTAAGAAATCTATTCAATTCACCTTTTTTTTCACTAAATAAATTTACAGTTGCATTCATTTTATATAAAAAACCTCCACTAAAAATATTTGGATTTATGTATGTAATGTGTTAGTCTAGCGAAAAAGATAATAAAATAATTTAATTAAAATATTATCTATAAATTTAGTATGAAATTTTTATAAAAATTTATACATAGAATAAAGTGAAATAAAAATGTAAATAATACTAAAAAAGATTGAATTTGAAAGATTGAAATAACAATGTATAAAAAATGTTAGGAAAGGAATGGGATTAATATTGAAAAAATATAGAATAATTGCATATATTGTTTTAATAACAATAATAATTGTTATTAGTTCAGTTATATATGTTAATGCAAATAAAAATCCTGAAGAAGATCAAAAGCAAAAAATATCTTCAGAAATGGAATTTTTAGAAAGTAAATTATTAGATTTAGCAAATATGATGAATAATATTCAAACTAGCAAATATAGTGTGACAGTTAAGGATGTTCCAGGACAAACGCAAAAAAGTGAAGGCGGAAATACTTCAAGTTCACAAAATCAATCTAGTGAAAGCGACAATCAAGGGCAAAGTGAAGGAAATAATAATTCACAAAGTTCAAATAGTCAAAGTTCAACAGAACAAAGTGATAGTGGAGAAAATAAGAAATATGAATTAGAATTAAATGGAGTGTTAAACGAAAATCAGCAAATAGATTGGGAAAATGTAAAAGGAGAAGTAGAGGAATTATATATTTCAATACCAACTATTACATTAGATTTATATGAAATGAATATTAATAAAGATGAGATACTAAATTTTAATAAAGAATATGATAATCTAATTAAAGTAGTCAAAAATGAAAATAAGGAAGAAGTTTTAGGAGTATTAAATACTTTATATTCATATATGCCAAAATTTATTCAAAATACTACAGATGATAACGTAAATAAAACAATAGTAGAAACCAAAAGTTATATAGTTAGTGCATATTCTAAATTAGACGCAGAAAATTGGGATGGTATTAATGATGATATAAAAAAAGCAATTGATGTCTATTCTAAGTTATTAACAGATACAAACATAGATAATGAAAAACAATATTCGTTAAATAAATCTTATGTAATATTAAATGAAATTCAAAATGCAGTAAATATTAAAGATAAATCAGTTTTTTTGATAAAGTATAAAAATTTACTAGAAGAATTAGAAAATGTATGATATAATAATTAATAAAGTAAATCGAATAGTCGCTGGTAAATCTCCGAAAGGAATTACGAGAGGAAAGTCCGGGCTCCATAGAGCAAAGATGCTAGATAACGTCTAGTGAGGGT
>CAMMNR010000023.1 GCA_946498265.1 uncultured Clostridium sp.
CTTGTCTTAAACTTAAATATCCACCAAAGATTTTTTCTTCTCTTTTCAAGTCAAATGGTACTTTAAATATTCGCATATATAAACCACCACCTAACTACCAAGCAAGTTTCCACTGTTATTTGTTGCAATATTTATGATAATTCCTGCTATAATTAAACTGGCACCTAGTATTACCCCTCCACCACATATCCAAGCAAGTGAACCTATTGATTCTGACCTCTTTTGAGGATTATTAGAATTTGCAATCATTTTAATTGCAGCAACTACTACACTTGCAAAAATTAAAACACCACCGTAGTGGCATAGCGATTGAAGTAATAACTCTTTTTATATTTTCTGTTGCTGTTTGTACTTCAGCAGTTCCAATTCCACTATTACCTGTTTCAGCAGCAAAGACCATGTTGGCCCTAATTGCAAATAGAGTAATTGTTGTGCCTATTGCAGATAATTTACTTAAAAATTTTTTCTTACTTAAATTCATATTTTATCATCTCCTATACAATTTGATAGGGCTTATTTATATATAACACACATCAGATCATACCTTTAAATCGTACATATAAAATGGGAATTAAAAGTATAAAAAAAATACCAATCATCAAAAATGGTACTGTTTTTAGAAATTTCGATTTTAATGTCTGTGATTTTATAAGGCATCCTAGTATAAGTAATAATAATGAAATTACCAATAATACTACTAATAATACAAGTATTGATATAAATGCAATATAAAAAAATGATGATATAATATTGTTAAAATTATTCATATAATCTTCAAACATTAAAAATCACCTCTTATGTCGTATTTTTTGCATATTTGTTGATTATAGCCATTTTATAATAGTTCAAGAAATCACTAGGATTATGTTCTTTTGAAATAATATAAATATTAATTAATTCATCTCTATTTATTTTTGGTAATATATACTTAAAATCAGTATTATATAATGAATATAGTGTATAAATTATTTCTTTTATCATTTGTATTTTATTTTCTTGCATAATTGATAATATATCTGTTGTATAATTAAATTCTAATTTATTTATAATCAAGTAAAATTCATTTGAAATTTTATCGCTATTATTTATAATAAATAAAAATAAATCATCTATATTTATATTTATAATATTCTCTTTGACTTTTTCGTCAATAGGGTATTGACTATTTTGACAATAGGGGTATTGATTTTTTTGACAATAGGGGGTGTCAACAATATAAATATATCTTGCAATAATTTCTTTGTTTTCATTTCTTCTTATTTCTATCTTTATAAATCCAAGTTTTTGTAAATGCGAGAGCCATCTACTTACTGTTTCAATACTTACATTATAAAGTTCAGCAAAATATCTATTTTGAGCATAACAATATCCATATCTATTAGCAAGTGCTGTAATTTCTCCATATAATAGTTTTTCATTAGGTTTTAAATCTCTTGAATATCTTATAGTAGCAGGTATGATAGCATAATAATTACTTTTTTCTTCATTCACGATTGACCTCCTTATCTTCTATTATTTTATCTGCTCTTGATCCTGATAAAATCAAAGCATATAAAAAGAGGCTAATATTAGCCCCAACAATTAAACCAATTATAAAATATATCATTTTAACATCTCCATTTTATAAATTTATATATAGTGATTAGATACTTGCTTTTTTAAATTTCTCTAACAAAACTCTAACAAATTGCAAAATGTTTTGTATTTTTTTGTTTCCTTATTTTTCGGTATTTTTATATTTTCACCTTGCAAATCCTTACAGTCTCTTGTGATATATGTGTCTTATTAAATCTTAATGGAGACTAATAGGTAAACAGGGTAAAATCCTTCTAAGCCTGGTGTCGGGGGTTCGAATCCCTCCTGGCTCACCAAAGCATTATTATACGAACATATATAATCAAAAATAACATTACTAATATTTGTATAGTAATGTTATTTTTGATTTTTATTTTGTTTTTCCTAATAAAAAATCTTCCAAGTTTAAATGTATTATTCCATTTTGACTATAATTAATCTTATCCATTGTTATAACATATTTTGGAAAATTATCATCTACATATTTAAATGCTCCAAACTCTCTTTTAATAACTTCATCACTTGATAAGTAATCTGCTACTTGTATATATTCTCTTTCTCCGAATTTATCTACTACAAAATCTATTTCTCCTTTTTCTGTCTTTCCTATATATATTTCATACCCTCTTGCAATTAGTTCATTATATACAATATTCTCTAATCTTCCACCTATTTTCTTTTCGATTGGTGAACTTTTTAATGTAAGTAACCCTAAATCAGTTAAATAATATTTTTCAAGTGTTGCCATTACATTTTTTCCTCTTATATCATATCTATTTACCTTATTGAATATGGATGATGTTGTAATATAGTCTATATAATTCATAACTGTATCTACAGATGTACTTATCTTTTCATTTTTTAAATATCTAGCAATTGAATTTGATGATAATACTCCACCTATATTTTCCATCATAAATTGTATTATCCTATTTAATAAACTAATATCTTTTATGTTGTTTCTTTCTACAATATCTTTTAAAATAATTGCATTGTATAAATCTCTTAGGTACATTTTTCTTTCCATGTCGTTATCTGTATTATAAATTAATGGCATTCCTCCCCACTCAATGAATTCCTCAAGTGTCTTATCTGTTATTTTTTCATTTTTTTCTTTTTTTAATTCTAAATATTCTGAATAAGTGAATGGCATCATTTTTATACTCACAAATCTACCTGTTAAAACTGTTGCAAGTTCTCCTGATAGTAGTTTACTATTTGACCCAGTTATAAAAATACTAACATTCATGGTTGCTCTAAATGAATTTATAACTCTTTCAAAATCTTGAACATTTTGAATTTCGTCAAAAAATAAATAATATTTATTTTTATCTTTTATTTTACTTTTTACATACTCATTAAATTTTTTAGCTTCTGTGTATTCTATAAAATCATAATCTTCAAAATTTATATATATAATGTGGTCCTCTTTTATTCCTCTTTCTTTTATTTCTTCAATTATTTGTCCTAATAATACAGATTTTCCACATCTTCTTATTCCCATAATTACTTTTATTAGTTCGCTATCATATAAATCTCTTATTTTCTTTAAATACAATTCTCTTTTTATCATGGCTTTCACCTCTAATTAATGATATCATATTTCTTGTCTTTTGTAAAGTTTTTCTGCTTTTGGTCGAAAAACTTTTTATTTTCTGACTTTTTTCGAGTTTAAACTGTTATTATTGCTATAGAATTATATTTTAAATTACTTTATCCTATATTTTATAACAAATCTATTAGCAAAGGAAAAGCAATTTGTTTTTACCATGTTTCGGTTCACCAAAGAATTGCAAAATTATTTGCAGTTCTTTTCTTTTTTAGTATTCAAGTAATTAATATATTCTTCCTTTGAGATAATTTTATTTTCTCTAAAATAATTTTTCCAATCTTCTTTTACAATTTTTAGTTCTTCTATTGTTTCATTTAATATTCCTTCTTTTGTTATATTTTTCATATATACCCCTTTCATTCAGATGTGCTATATGGTATTACCATTTTTTTACATATTTGTAAAATATTGTATTTCTTGTATATGATATATATAATTTTAAAAAAAGTCAATTCTTTTCTAATTTTTATTAAATGATTAATATTATTTGAGAATCTTTGATTCCTTTTATAACACAAAAAAAGATTATAATATTTTGATTTATATTATAATCTTATTCCTCTAATCTTTTCCATTCCATTATATATTCTTTTTCGCCAGTATCTTTATCTATCTGTACTCCAACATTTTTAAATCCCATTGCCATATAGAAAGCTATTGCATTTCCATTTTTATCATATACATTTAATTCTAATTTATCATATTTTTCTTTGCAATAATTTATTAACTTTCTTCCTATTCCTTTTCTTTGTTCTTGTTGTTTTACAAATAAAGCTCCGATATAATTTTTCTCAAAAACACTAATGAAACCTTTTAATTCATCTTTTTCAGTATATACATATGTATCTGAATTTGGTATATAATAATTTTTTACTTTATTAAAATTCTCTAACCAGTAGTCTTTTTCTATAAAATCATGTGATATAAAATTTCCTTTTGTCCATATTGTCATTACTTTTGTTATATCATCTGGTTTCAAATCTCTTATCATATGTTTCACCTCTTTATATATTTCTTATAAATTCATCTATAGAAACTGTCATTATTTGTAGTTCTTTAATGTTATCAGTTTTTTCTATTTTTTTCAATATATAATTTGAATACATATTTAACAAAGTTACAAGTTGTCCATTAGTCCACTCTTCTAATGGTTTTCCTTTACATTTATTTAACTCTTTTGATTTATTTAATTGATTAACTTCTTTCTCTACTTTGGTATTTACTTTTTTTATATTATCTAACTGTAACTTAGATAATTCTTTTACAGAATAATAATCTCCATAGCTTATGCAAGATATCATTTTCTTTAGTAAATTTGTATAGTCTTCGTTTTTTACCATTTTAAAAATCCTCTCTTTTTTTATCGATTTATGCTCTCAGTATACTTTATTTAAATCATATCTCACTGATAGTGTGATTTTATACTCTTAATGATAACATTTATTCCTACTATTTTCAAGTCTTTTATTGCTTTTTGTTAATATTTTCCTATTTTTTGGTTATAGTATTAATGTGTTTTAAGTATTTTTAATGCTTGTTATACTTATAATGATACTTATATTTGTGGAGGGTAATATGAGTTCTGTATTAAAATCAGATATTGATAATGTTTTTGGTAAGATATTTAAAGATTATCGTATTAAAAATAAGTTAACTCAAGAGCAACTAGCAGAAAAGTTAGATATCTCTTTAAAATATATTTCTAGGATAGAAAATGGTAATAGTGGTATAAAAACTCAAACATTAATAAATTATATCAATATATTAGGTATTGCACCTAATATATTATTTAGTAGTTTTATTACAAATGATAGTTTAAAACCTCAAATAGAATTAAGTAACAAATTAAATATAATGTCTCAAGAAGATATTGTTCTTTTAAACAATATTGCTGATTTGTTAATTAATCATCATTAGAATATCTGTTGGGCTATATAAATATAGCCCTTTTTCTTTTCCTTATTCTTTCCAGAAAGCTTTATAAGTTTCATATGCACTGTAAATATCATATTTGCTAGTAACTTCATATGGTGCATGCATTGAAAGTACTGGTATTCCACAATCTATAACATCTACTCCTTTATTAGCTAAAATATATGCTATAGTTCCTCCTCCTCCAATGTCAACTTTTCCTAATTCAGTTAATTGATATTTTATTTCATTTTTTTCTAATACATTTCTTACCCAAGCTACATATTCAGCATTTGCATCAGAAGCTCCTGATTTTCCTCTTGCTCCTGTATATTTATTTAGAGTTACTCCTTTTCCTAAATATCCTGCATTAGTTTTATCTGAAACAGAAGCATATATTGGATCAAATCCTGCATCCACATCAGATGATAACATTTTCGAAAAGCAAAATACTTTATCTAATAAATTCGGTCTGTTTATTCCTAATTTATTTAATATTTCTGAAATGAAGAAATCAAACATATGTGATTCCATTCCTGTGTTTCCCATACTTCCTATTTCTTCTTTATCTGATAATATACATACTGCTGTATTTTTTACATTTTTCAATTCCATCATTGCTGTTAAAGATATGTAACCACATACTTTGTCATCTTGTCCATATGCTGCTACCATACTTTCATCAAACCCTAAACTTCTTGCCTCAAATGCTGGTACTACTTCTATTTCTGAACTATTTAAGTCAATTTCAGTAATTCCATATTTTTTATTTAATATATTCAATATATTTAGTTTTACATTTTCTGATACTTTTTCTGAACTATATGGCATACTTCCTACTAATAAATTTAAATCTTCTCCATTTATTCCTTCTTTTAGCTTTTTCTCCATTTGTTCTTGGGCTAAATGTGGTAACAAATCTGTTATTGTAAATATTGGGTCATTTTCATTTTCTCCTATATTTATTTCTATTTTTTCTCCATTAGTTTTTACTATAACTCCATGGATACTTAATGGAATTGTTGTCCATTGATATTTTTTAATTCCTCCATAATAGTGTGTTTTTAGGTATGCAAATTCTGAATCTTCGTATAATGGATTAGGTTTTAAATCTAGTCTTGGAGAATCTATATGTGAACCAACTATATGTAATCCATTTTCTATTGGTTCTTCCCCTATTACTGCTAAATACATACTTTTTTCTCTATTTACAAAATATACTTTGTCTCCTGGTTTTAATGTTTCGAATTCCATTATATCTTTATATCCATTTTCATCTGCTAATTTTCTTGCTTGTTTTATAAATTCTCTTTCTGTTTTTGCCATATTTAAAAAATCCATATATTTTTTAGAAAATTTATTTATTTCTTCTATTTTTTCATTACTTATATTTATCCATCCATTTTCTTTTTTATTAAATAACTTATTTTTTAATTCTTCACTCATTTTTTATCTTCTCCTTCTTTTTGTGCTTAGGTAAGTATATCATTATTTTTTTTATTTTGCTACTATTTTTATAAATTATTATGGCATTTTTGTGTAATTTATAGATTTTTTCCTATTTTTATTGACTTAATATACTTTTTTTGCTACAATCTCAGTAATAAATCATATATTTATATGTTTATTTTTTGTTTATTGAACTAGATTTCTCCTTTAAAAAGATAGAGTCTAGTTCTTTTTTATCTAATAGGGTTTTTTTCTGATTTGTTCTTGCCCAATTTGATTTTTTGACTGCAAGAAGAAAATCTCAAAGGGCTAGCGATTGTAATTTTTATATTTATTTCAGTAATTCTAATTTAAAATTATTTTGATTTCTTACAGATTTCGACATTTATTTCTATTTTTGTATGTTATATTAGATGTTATTACTAAAGAAAAGGGGGGTTTTGATGTCTAGACTTATACGTGGTGCATACAAAAAGTGTGGTACAGTTACAATTTCTGTTTATCAAAAGTCTGATAATGAATGTATGATTTTTGATGTAAAAACAGATAATGAAAATGTATTACCTGTTTCGTATGTTATTGAAGATACATTGAAATCATATTAATATGATTCCATGTTTATTTGACTATTATAATTCTAATATGATAAAATCTTTTTACTATATTAAATGAAAGAAGGTTTTTATATGTGCAAAATCAGAATTGGTATTTTAGGTTATGGTAATCTTGGAAAAGGTGTTGAACTTGCTATAAAGCAAAATGACGACATGGAGTTAATCGGAGTATTTACTAGACGTGATCCAAAAACTGTAAATACTGTTTATTCACCTGTATATCATATAGATGATGCTAAAAATATGACTGATAAAATAGATGTTATGATATTGTGTAGTGGTTCTGCCACAGACTTGCCAGTTCAAGGACCTGA
Organism: uncultured Clostridium sp.; assembly: GCA_946498265.1. GTDB lineage: Bacteria > Bacillota > Clostridia > TANB77 > CAG-508 > CAG-269. Next base: position 7,476 of record CAMMNR010000023.1, read on the forward strand.
ATTTGCTAAATTATTTAATACTGTTGATAGTTTTGATACTCATGCAAAAATTCCAGAATATTTCAAAAATATTGATAAAGTTTCAACTGAGAGCAAACATGTTTCAATTATTTGTGTAGGATGGGACCCTGGATTATTTTCTATTCAAAGAAGTTTATTTGAATCTGTTTTACCTGATGGAAATTCATATTATTTTTATGGAAGAGGTCTAAGCCAAGGACATTCTGATGCTGTTAGAAGAGTTCCTGGTGTTAAAAATGCTGTTCAATATACAGTTCCTTATGATGAAGCTGTAGAAAAAGTTAGGAATGGCGAAAATCCTCAGTTTAAATCTGTTCGTGAAAAAATGTGGAGAGAATGTTTTGTTGTAGCTGAAGATAGTGCAGATAAAAATTTTATAGAAAAAACAATAAAAGAAATGCCTAATTATTTTGATGAATATAATACTGTTGTTCATTTTATTTCAGAAGAAGAATTTAAGAAAAATCACTCTTCTATGCCACATGGAGGATTTGTCTTAAGAAGTGGATTAACTGGTCCTAATAATACAACAAAACAAATAGCAGAATTTTCTTTAAAATTAGAATCAAATCCCGAATTTACAGCTAGTGTTTTAATTGCATATGCTAGGGCAAATTATCGTTTATATAAAAAATCTGACTTTGGTTGTAAAACTGTTTTTGATATTGCTCCTAGTCTATTATCTACGAAAAGTGATGAAGAATTAAGAAAAGAATTATTATAGTTTTATTTTAATAATTGTTATTATAATTTTCTTTTGGAATTATAATATCTATAATATTGGGCTTTGATTTTATAAATGTACAAAGCCCAATTTCATTTTATTGATTTTTATTTTTTTCTTTTAAGTATTTTATATAATCTGACTTTTTAATTATCTTTTTGTTATTAAAATATTGTTTTAGTTCATCTTTTGTAATCATAATTTTTTTGATTAATTTATTTCTAATTAAATCTTTCATTTATGTTTTCTCCCCTAAACATTATTATTTTTTCGATTTAATTTTACAATATTCGACATACAATATGTCAGTGGCTACTATTATGTTATTTGATAAAAAAAACTGGCCTTAACCAGTTTTTTCATCATCAATTTCATTTAGCTTATTTTTTACTTGCATAAATGTATTAAAACTCATGCTAATTATATCTAATGCTTTTGTTACTTCTTTATTGTCATTTAAATTAGTTTCTTCAATTATCTGTTTAAAAGTTTTCTTTTCATAAAATTTTAATACAAATACTTTATAAAAATCAATTTTATATCTACTTTTATATCTTTCATTTAAATTTTTTACTATTATTTCATATTCTTTTACTATATCTTTATTTTTATTATTTTCTATAAATTTTGTCATTTCTCTGTATTTTGATTCATCGTCATTATTAAACATAAACACATCTTTTACATCTGCATTTCCTGTTACTACTAATGCTGCAAAACCAGCTCCTATCATAGCAACTATTGGATTAACATATGTTAATATGTAAAATGATATAAAAACTAATGTAGTCCAAAACAAGCATAAATATGGTGATTTATAATGCATAGGATTATTTTGATTTTTTCTTACTACCATGAAAATTATAAGTAGAAATATTATTTGTTGTACTGGAACTTTCATAAATAATCCTATAATAATAACAAAAATAAATTCAAATATGTTAAATAATCTACTTTTTATATTTTTCATTAGTTATCTTCTCCTATTTTTATTCTCCATCTTCTGTGTCACAGAAGAACCATGCTGACCATATTGGCATATTATCACCCCACATTCATTATATATATACAAACCAAATCTGATAAAAATATAAATATATACATCAGAATAAGGCTTATATTTCTTAATGTAATACTTTTTATTTTTCTTACCTCTTCTTTGCTTCTATTCCAATAATGTCTGTAAATTTTATATGCTTTATTTATCTTATTCTTCATTAAATAAACTACTATTAATAAAGTAATCTTTTCTAGAATACATGCTAACATATAATTTGGAATTAAAAAGTAATATATACATGACATTAGAAATAGAATTAAAAAAGGAAATGTTATTACAAAGGAGTCTATCAATTGTATTTCTTTTTTATACAATATTTTTAAAATTATGTATTCTACAATTATAAATAGAATATAAAATAACGTTTGATATTTGAATATTATAATAGTTACTATATAATCTATTAATAATAGTATGAAAAATAGTATTCTTTTAGTTTCTATTTTTTTGGCATAAATTACAAATAAACTCAAAAATATTACATCTGGTATTATTCCAATTAAAAGACTTTTTAATAAAATATCCATATATATTCTCCTTTGTATGACACTGTTTAATTTTATTCCCAATTTTTTAAATTAGAACTAATTTTTTATATTATTTTTAAATGTAAAATATTTACATTTAAAATATAGCAAATTAGCTTGACATGTGCATTTAACGTGTGTATAATAGTAATAAGCATATTTTTAGTGTATGCTCAACGAGAGAAAAGATAGCCGATCGCCAAATCCTATCTATCTTTTCTCTTTTTTAATATTATACATAAACATCTACAAATTGTACAGTAAAATATCAAAAAAAATCTAAAAAAAGGTTATTTTGTCGAATTTTTTATTATTTTGTCGTATTGTTAGTGTTATTTCTTTATTAAATATGAATTTTTTCTTCTAGTTCAATAATTTTATAAATATAAAAAACTTTTATAATATCCCCTCCTCTCTTATTTCATTAATTATAGTTAACGTTATTATTCTTTTGCTTTTTATCATTGTTAATGATAATCCTTTATTATTTATTGTATTTTTACACATGCACGTTCTAATTTGCTATTAACTGTTGTTAATATATAACATTTTTCGTCTTTTGTCAACATATTTTTCAAAATTGTTGACCGTAGTTAATAATTTGTGATATACTATTTTTTGAAAGGAGTTGATTTTTCAATGAATTTTGATAGAAAAGCTTTTTCAAAAATCCTTATAAAAATAAAAAATAATTATGGTTCAATAAATAAAATGGCTGAAGCAGCTGGAGTTACATCTGCTTATATTTCTAAATTAATTAGATTAATGTATAAAAAAGCTCCTTCTCCAGAAATATTAAAAAAAATAGCTGATAGTTCTAAAGGCTCTATTTCTTATTATGAATTATTAATTGTTTGTGGTTATATTGATAAAGACTTTGTTTCTGATGATTCTACGGAATTTATTAGAAATAACCTTAATAGTGAAAGTAATGTTTTATTTAATATACCAATTATATCAAAAATTTCATTAGGTAATTCGATAATAGAAAATGAATATTTAGAAGGCTATCTGCCATTAGATCCAAATATTTATAACATGAAGATACCTGATGATTATTTTTATCTAAAAATCACAGATGAAAGTGTAAATTTGAAAGTTCATAATGGTGATTATGTACTTATTCATAAACAAAATTTTGCTGAAAATAATGATTTAATTGTTGGCATTATTAATGATTCTGTTGTTATTAGATTATATAAAAAAATTGATAGCGAGACTATTATGTTAGAAGCTGTTAGTACTTATCAGATTGACCCAATTTTAATTAATTCTGATAATTTTGTCAATTTAAAAATAGTTGGTAAAGCAATTGGTCAATTTGGAAAATTTTAAGAATAATGCAAGGAGACTTTGTATATGGATAATAAAATACAACAATTAAAGCAATTAATAAATGAAAGTAATAATATAGTGTTCTTTGGTGGTGCAGGTGTTTCAACTGAAAGTGGTATTCCTGACTTTAGAAGTAAAGATGGGCTATATCATCAAGAATATGATTATCCTCCAGAGGAAATATTGAGTCATACTTTTTTTATAAATCATACAGATGAATTTTATAGATTTTACAAAGATAAAATGAATTCTTTAAATTATGAACCTAATATAGCTCATTTTCAATTAGTAGATTTGGAAAATAGAGGTAATAATTTAGTGTTAATTAATAGAGATTCTACACCTTATGATTATAGAGCTGATTTGGTTATAAATGAAAGTTTAGGTAAAATATTTGAAAATATTATTTAATATAATGTTATAATCATGAAATTTTATGTTATAATATAAAAAAATTGGACGTTAACGAAATCAAAAATTTCGACGTCCACATGCACAAAATTGCTTCGCAATTATTGTGCCTATTAAGTAAAGGGGGATAAACATATGAAAAAAAGTTTATTATTATCATTATATACATAGTTATAGGAATGCTTATTATTGGAGGTTATTTTATTAAAAAGGATTATGATTTAACTAAAAATATTGAAGATGATTTAAATTTATCTCAAGAGGTCAAATCTAATATTAATTATAATAATTTAATAGAAGATATTAAAAAAGCTAAGAAAAATGATAATAATTTTAATGCCAAAGAAATACCAGAAGACACTGTAAATGAAAATAATGAAACAATGGACACATCTGGAAGTAATGTGAGATATCAAGGTGAAGGTTATGAAATTTCTTTTGTTTCTGGTGCATATGTTACAGATGTATCATATATTTATGAATTTTATGTTGGTGATGAACGTATTTATTCTGTTACTTCTGGAGGTTTTGGAACTGTTGAAAGTACATTTTCAAATATCTTTGAAGCTAGATATGATATATTATATTTCTTAATTTCAATAATTATTGTAGTGATTATTAGCATTATAATTTTTAAAAAGAAAAAATCTGTAGAAAATAAATAGACTTGTGTTAAACTATTTTTATGTTTCATTATAAATTCTTTATTTTTGATTTTTATTTGTGGTTGGCGAACTACATTTTTAGGTAAAAAAATTACTCAGAAATGAGTAATTTTTTTAATTAATGGTCGAAGTGGTAGCTTTTTCAAACTACCCCAAAGCCTCATTAAGAGGTGATTTTAAAGTTACCTTTAGAAAAGAAAAAGTTAAAATTAGTGAAGAAATAAGAATCAAGAATTCACTGAAAGGTTCTCTGAAAGTGAACAAAAAATATTGAATGAATTAATAAAAAATCCATATATAGCACAAATACAATTAAGTGAAATATTAGGAATATCAAAGAGAAGTATCATCAAAAATATGAAAAATTTAAAAGATAAAAATAAAATTAAAAGAATTAGATTAGACAGAAAAGGGTATTGGGAAATATTAAAATAGTTATGCAAAGCCATTCGAGTGAATGGCTTTTTGCGACGGCTACCGTCAGCACGGGTCAGGTCCTACTTAAGCTAAAACTATTTCAGACCTAGTAAATAATATTATTTATAATATATATTATTCATTTATCTATTAAAATATATATTGAATTTTGAAAAAAGTACATATTTTTAGAAAAATTTTTTAAATAATAAGAAATTTTAAATCTATTGAAAGTAAATTTTTTTTATATTATAATAAATATGGATATTTTTAATTATGAACAAGGAGTGATTCTATAAATTAATGGAAAAAAAAGAGTTTCAAAAAATCCTTGCAAAATCCTTAACAATAGTAGATGCTGGAATTAAAAACGGATATTTTCAAGATAATAAAAAAGAAGAACTTAACAGTAAGCTTTTAGCAATTTTTAATAATGGTATAGAATATGATATTCCAGGAACGGCAGTTTATGTAGCATATGTACTAAGTCAAAAGAAATTATATTATAATGCAAAAGTTTTTAAAAATGAGCAGGAAGCACTTATATATATATTACATGAAATGAAACATGGGTTGGACCATTTCCCTGATAGTTTAGGATTTCAAAAAAACAATAACGACGAAAATGTAGGAATCAATGAAGGAGCTACACAAAGATTTGCAACAGATATTGCAGAAGAAATACTTGGAGAAAAAATACCTAAAACACTACAAACTTCTCTTGGAATAACATTACAAACAAATTTAGATGAATATCAAATAGAAGATAAACTAAACGAATTGTTATGCAAAGCATTAGGTATATCTAAAGCATTTTTCTTAGGTGCTCAAAACGAAGAAAACCAAGAAACTTTTAATACGATAATACATAATTTTAATACATATGCTAACTTTCGTGATTTTCAACAAGCATTAGATGGGATTTATGCAATTCAAGAAGAAACTTGGTTTGATAAGAATGGTAATTTGCTTGAAACAGAAGCAAAACCAACAATAGAACAAACTCAAAGAGCTACAGAACTAATTAGAATTTGTCAAAATCAGATTTTTCAATATGTTCAAAAGTCAAATCCAAGTAAATTAACAGAAATAAAGGATGGATTTATTGTGCCAATGAATGAATACGGAGAAATCGTAAGACATCATACTGATATAGATGATATAGAACATTCAGAAGTAATTGGTAATGCACATAAATATATCAGAATTCTAAAATTACAAGGAGAAGATGAAAAAGCTCAAGAAAATCATAAAGAACAAGGAGAATAAATATGGTTACTAAAGAATTAAGTGAAGCAGCAGTTGAATTTAATTGTATATTAAATCATTCTTCACAAGAAATAATCAATAAAATTCCAGAAAAATTTATAACTTTTATGAAAAATATAGCTTCTACCACATATACATTTAACTACGATAAAAGTAAAAAATTGAATGAACAAAATGTAAAACCGGAAACTAGAGGAATAATATCACTTGTTTATCAAGATTATATCTGCTGTGAAGAAGAAAAAAACAATTATATACTTAAATGTAAAAATTATGAAATCAAAAAAGAAAATGAATTAAAGGAAAAATATAATCCTGATAATATATTTAGAAGTAGAAAAAATTTAAGAGTGGAAGATGAAAGCTAATTTTTATATAGAAAGTGGGCGTTTCTGCCTTGCATTTGACAGATACGTAATCGAAGAAATAAACGGAAAAAGATATGTTCTACCAGAAAAAGGATCTAAAAATCATGCTTCAACTTTTTCTGATTGGATAGATAGATATTTAATAGATATTTTAAATATTGGAAAAAAAGTATATTACAAAGAAGAAGTTGAAGATATGGAAATTTTGGATTATGTACGAAACTATGGTTTATTTGGATTTATGGCTGATTTTCCAATTAATAGATATTATGTGTTAGATAATAATGTTGCTTTAGGAGATTATAATTTAATAGACTACGAAGATCATATAACTAATATGAAATTAGAAGAATACTTAAATTTCTTTATGCCGAAACTAAATAATAATCAAATTAAAGAACTTATTGAAAAATGTAGAAAAGCTATATCCCCTAGAATTATGGAAAAATATCTTACACCAGAGCTAAATGAATTTTTAATTTTTTCTAAAAACTATGGAGAACCTGTTGATATGATTCTACAATATGCAAAAATTCTTTATGAACATCTCGTTCACTTTGTAGAAGAACGTCACTTAATGAATTATTCTCCACTTATAGCAATAAATAATCTTTATACTAATATAGATAGCTTGCATAATAATGAAATAGGTTTAGTTTATGGTTATTTAAAACAAGCGATAGATTTGAATTTTTTAGTAAATTTATCACAAGATACGATTATGCTTAAGATTTGTAAATTCTGCCATAAGGCTTTTATACCTAAAAATTCAAAGGCAGAATATGATACACCACAATGTAAGAATAAAGCTAATGTTTATAGTTTTAGGAAAAGAGCACAAGAGGAAGATTTATAGAATAAAAAATATTTTCAAAATGTTGTTATTACTATTATTCTATATTATAATATATATATCAAATATTAAGGAGAGACTATAATAATGCAAGAAATAACATATAGAGTTTATGCTGATGAATCTGTTAGTAATGGAAAATTTTATAGTAATTTTTATGGTCGGTGCTTTAGTAAAGGTTTCTGATGTACAAGCAATAGAGAAAGCATTGAATGATAAAAAAGATGAACTAAATTTAAAAGGCGAAATTAAATGGACAAAAGTTACTGGAAATTATTTAGATAAATACATAGAAATGATAAATTTATTTTTTACATTTATTAAATCTGGCAAAATAAAATTTAGGGTAATGTTTGGACAAAATGCTTATGTCACATCCGGATTAACAAAAGAACATACAGATAATGAATATAGTATTTTATATTATTATTTTTTAAAAAGTGCTTTTGGACTAAAATTTAGTAATCCCACCCCATTTAAAAATAAAGTAAACTTTTCTTTTTATTTAGATGATTTGCCATGTAGTGAAAATCAAAAAAATAGTTTAAAAAGAAGTCTATATAGATATAATCATGAATTAAAACAAAATAATATTGAAATAACCGAAATAGTAGAAATCAACTCAAAAAAACATGTCATTCAACAATGTATGGATATTGTTTTAGGAGCAATGAATTTTAGATTAAATGATTTACACAAAATAAAAGATTCTGAGACTGGAAAAAGGTCTAATAGAACTATTGCTAAAGATAAGTTATATAAGGTAATTTACTCTAACATTACAGCAATAAGACCAAGATTTAATGTAGGAATTAATACTGGAATAGATGGAGATATCAACAATTATTGGAAACATTTATATAGACATTGGAACTTTGTTTCTTCATATTCTCATTTTGATAAATCATTGACGAAAAAGAGTATTAGAAAAAAATAAAAATTAAAGCTCCATTAATCCTAGACCGCGAATAAATCGTAGCCGTTAAAACGGATTAACAGAGCTTTTATATTAAAATATCATAAGATATTTATAATCTATTATATGTATTTGTTAATATATTATACTAGAATTCTTATCTTTTGTCAAATACATTGTACATTTAAAAAATTTAAATGTCAATAATTTTTGATTAAATTTATAAAAAATTTAATTTAAAATATATAAACTGAAATTCAACTTGATTATAACTTGATTTTTAATAAAAATTGTTTTTTCTGAATTTAGAAATTTCTGATAAATCGAGAATTCTGGAGTTTCATGTAAGATAATTTTAACTTGACTGTAACTTGATTATAATTAAAAATAACAATAAATTGAATAAAATTGAAAGGGTCGAAAATGAAAATAGAAATTAATTTAAATACATATAGATTTACTAAACTTCCTAACGTCTATTTTTACATATTTAATGTTCAGATTGTTAATAAATCAAGAACTCCAATTGCAATAAAAGGAGTGAATTGCAATGGCCGTGATAACCCACCAATTCCATATTTAGTAAAAGAGAATACTATAAAAAGCGGAAAAGAAATATTAAGTTATGAAAAATCTATGACTATGGAATTTCCAGTAAACTTAAATTCATTAGAAGGAAAATCTGGATATTTAGAATTTAAAAGTGATGTGGAATTAAAATTAGAAGATTTAATGTTTTCAATATACACTAATAGAGGCACTATTAAGAATCTTCATTTAAATATTGATAAAGCCAAAGAAGAAACTAAATATAGTCCTTTTGATTAGCTAAAACTAATACCAAATCCTTGCATTTTAGTTAAAAACGTGGTATATTATTAATATAAATTTAGCTAATACTAGCTAATTAATTTTATAATCTCCTTTTGGAGCTGACATAGATAACACGTAAACAGCTTAATTAATATTAGGAGGTATAATATGAAGC
>CAMMNR010000024.1 GCA_946498265.1 uncultured Clostridium sp.
AATACATTGAAGAAACACAAAAAACGAGTTTAGACCATATAAATAAAATAACATTTTATACAATTTCAAGATATATGGCATTAGACATAAATGCAAGAAGAAATTTAGAACTAACAGAAAAAATGAGAGATAAATCTAAAAAAGGAACTCTTTTATGGGTATTAGATAAAACCTCTACATCAATGGGAGGAAGATTATTAAGAAGATGGATAAGTGATCCATTAATAGATGTTTTGGAAATAAATAAAAGATTAAATGCTGTTAAAGAACTAAAAGATAATATAATTCTAAAAGGAGATATTACAGAAGCATTGAAAAAAGTTTATGATATTGAGCGTTTAGCAGGAAAAATGGCTTATGGAAATGCAAATGCAAGAGATATGATAACATTAAAAAATTCTTTATTAAAATTGCCAGAAGTAAAGCAATTATTGAGTGATTGTAAATCAGATATGTTAAAAGAATTATATGAAAATTTAGATGAATTACAAGATATATATAGTTTAATTGAAAAATCTATAGTTGATGACCCTCCAATGACTGTAAAAGATGGTGGGATCATAAAACTGGGTTATGATGAAGAAATTGATAAATTAAAAACAGCTCAGACAGAAGGTAAGAACTGGTTAATACAATTAGAAGCTGATGAAAAAGAAAAAACAGGAATAAAAAATCTAAAAGTAGGATTTAACAAAGTATTTGGATATTTTATAGAAGTGACAAAATCAAATTTATCACAAGTTCCAGATAGATATATAAGAAAACAAACACTAACAAATGCAGAAAGATATATAACAGAAGAATTAAAAAACTTGGAAAATCAAATTTTAGGAGCAGAAGAAAAGGTAATAGCATTAGAATATAATGAATTTACAAAAATAAGAGAAGAAATATCAAAAAACATACGTAGATTGCAAAAAACTAGTGAAGTAATTTCTACTTTAGATGTAATAACATCATTTGCACAAGTAGCAGAAGATATGAATTACTGCATGCCAGAAGTAAACAGTACAGGAGTAATAGATATAAAAGATGGAAGACATCCAGTAATAGAAAAAATATTAGGAGTAGGAAGTTTTGTAGAAAATGATACATATTTAGACAAAAATGATAATAGATTATCAATAATTACAGGTCCTAATATGGCCGGTAAATCAACATATATGAGACAAGTTGCTTTAATAACACTAATGGCACAAATAGGAAGCTTTGTTCCAGCACAAAGTGCAAAAATAGGAGTTGTAGACAAAATTTTTACAAGAGTTGGAGCATCTGATGACTTAAGTATGGGACAAAGTACATTTATGGTAGAAATGATGGAAGTTGCAACAATATTAAAAGAAGCGACACAAAACAGTTTAGTAATATTAGACGAAATAGGAAGAGGAACATCAACATATGATGGGTTATCAATAGCATGGGCTGTAGCAGAATTTATTGCAGACAAAGAAAAATGTGGAGCAAAAACACTATTTGCCACACATTATCATGAATTAATAGGATTAGAAGAAAAAATAGAAGGTGTAAAAAACTACTCTATTGCAGTTAAAGAAAAAGGAGAAGATATAATTTTTTTAAGAAAGATAGTAAGAGGTGGAACAGACGAAAGCTATGGAATACATGTAGCAAAATTAGCTGGAGTGCCAAAAATAGTTACACAAAGAGCAAATGAAATTTTACGTTCTCTAGAAAGAAAAAATATTTTAAATGGAAAAGTACAAGAAAAGAAAGATAAAAAACAAGTAGAAGGACAATTTGACATGTTTAACTATAAGTTAGCAGAAATTGCACATGAAGTAGATAAAATTAATCTAAATGAACTTACACCAATAGATGCATTAAATACACTTGTTAGAATAAAAGAAAAAATGAAATAGGGAATATTTACAAAAGCTAGGGTAGTACCCTAGCTTTTAAATCTTCTTCTAATTCACATGTAAAAATCATATTTTGCTTACTTATAGGATGAATAAATTCAAGTTTAGAGCAGTGTAGAGCCTGTCTATCAATTAAAGGAGAAGATTTTCCATATAAAGTATCCCCGAGTAATGGATGTCCAATATAACTCATATGAACTCTAATTTGATGAGTTCTACCAGTTTCTAAAATACATTTTACTAAACTATAGTTATCAAATTCTTGCAAAACTTCATAATGTGTTATTGATTTTTGCCCATTATTATTTACGCATCTTTCAATTATACTATTTTTCTTTCTTGCAATTGGTAGATTTAGAGTACCAACTTTATCTTTGAACTTTCCAGAAACAATGCATAAATATTCTTTTTTAAAAATCTTATTTTCCATTTGTTTGGATAAGCATTCTTGTATATATTCACATTTAACAAAAACTACTAATCCAGAAGTGTTTAAATCAAGTCTATTTACAGGACGAATTTTCTTTTTTAATCCAATAGAATCAAAATAATACTTAACTCCATTTGATAAAGAAGTATCAAAATGAAGCATTGAAGGATGAATTGCAATTCCAGCAGGTTTATGTAATACTAAAAGCCATTCATCTTCATAAATAATATCTAAATTCATAGGTGTTGGAACAATGTTAGAATTATCTTCATCTAAACTTAAGTCAACTGTAATAGTATCACCAATAGATATTTTATCTCTAGTATCACAAATATTATTATTTACATATATACATTTGTTTTTTATTAATTTAGTGCGTAGACGTGTAGATATATGAAATTCTTTAAATAATATGTCATTTATACATATATATGAATTATTTTTATTCGTATATTCTAGTAACATCATTATGGACCTCACTTTAATTTGTATTAATATAATAATATTATTATATAAAATAAAAACTAATATGGCAAATTCTTATAAATAGGATATGATTTAATAGATAAATATTAAAATTAGAGTTATATTGAAGAAATTTAATTTATAATAAATCATTGATTTTATTTAAATAAAAAGATATAATATACAAAAAGGAAGAGGGATTATATATGAAAAGTGAAAAGGGATCAGTAACAATGCTTGTATTAGTAGTATTGTTAATAATTACAGCATTTATTATAGGTTTATACATATTAAATAAAAATAGAATATCAGAAACACAAATAAATCAAGCAAGAATAGAAAAGAATTATGATGAAACACAAGAAATAGATCAGATATATGAAGAAGTATTAAGTAATGAAGAAATTAATGGAGGAGAAAATGAGGATCAGATATAAAAAATGGGCAAGGCCAGAATTAGAAGCAAGCAAATTTTATATAGATAATCCAGAAGAGTTAAAAGGAAAATGGAAGGAAAAATTTAAAAACAAAAATAATCCAATACATTTAGAATTAGGATGTGGAAAAGGTCAATTCATTTCAAATTTAGCAGTAAAACATCAAGACATAAATTATATTGCCATAGATTTAGTAGATGCAATGCTAGGATTAGCCAAAAGAAATGTAGAACAAGTGTATAAGGAAAATAATTTAGAACCAACAAATATTTATTTAACAAGATTTGATATAGAAAGAATTTTGTTAATATTGGACAAAAAAGATGAAATAGAAAGAATATATATAAACTTTTGTAATCCTTGGCCAAAAGGAAAACACAGAAAGAAAAGGCTTACACATACTAGACAACTGGAAAAATACAAAGAATTTTTAAAACCTAATGCAGAAATATATTTTAAAACAGATGATGATGATTTGTTTAATTCTAGTTTAGGATATTTTGACGAAACAGGATTTGAAATTGTAAAAAAGACATATGATTTACATAGTGAAAATATATTTGAAGAAAATATAGAAACTGAACATGAAAAAATGTTTTCGGAGCAGGGAATAAAGATAAAAGCATTAATAGCTAGATTAAAGTAGAAAAGAGATGTAAAACAAGATGGATGTTGAGGATATAAAAAATCATTGTAATGATAAAGAATATATTATGGAAGCAGTAAAAGAAAATGGAAAATTCCTTGAATACGCGTCAGAGGAATTAAAAAATGACAAGGAAATAGTAATGCAGGCTTTAAATAATGATGCAGAGTCTTTAGAATTTGCAAGTAAGAATTTAAAAGCTGATAAAGAAATAATCATGTTAGGGATTAAAAGTGCACCTTGGACGATTTGTTATGCATCAGATAAATTAAAAGCAGATAAAGAAGTAATGCAAGAATGCTGTAAGAATTATGGACAGGCTCTATATTTTGCAAGTGAAGATTTAAGAGATGATAGAGAGATTGTTAAAGAAGCGGTAACAAATAAAGGGATTATAATAAAATATGCAAGTAGTAGGTTAAGGGATGATAAAGAATTAGCAACAATTGCTGTAAAACAAAATAAAGATGCATATCATTTTATATCTAAAAATTTACAACAAGATGAAGAAATAAAAAATTTGAAATAGAATATTAATAATTTGAAAAAATATTTTTAAGAATATAATATATTTTTAAATTAAAGTCACTGTAGATGCTAACTCACATTTAAAATTATATATTTATAAATAGGAGATAGCATTTACAGTGACTTTGGCTTGTGATTGTTAATGATGTTGTGTCAAAAACTTATTAAGTAATTGTTCTCTGCATAAATTTTCAAATTTATCATCAAGAGGTTCCAAAATAGTATTCTCATTATATTTTTTATTTAGACAATGTTTTATTATATAATCAGCAAGTTCAGGATTTTTTGAAAGCAAAGGACCATGTAAATAAGTTCCTATAACATTATTTAAGAAAAAGCCCTCATGGGTATCACCAAACTTATTGCCATTACCATATAAAACATTACCAAAAGGAGTAGAAATGTTAAATGTTTGTCCACCGTGATTTTCAAATCCAATTACTTTAGTAGATGTACTATTTAAAGAAACATCAATTACTATATTTCCAATACATCTTTTTTTTCTATCATTAATAGCTTCTGTATAATAATCAAACACTTCTAAGCCAGGTATAATATTACCATCAACGTCTTTATAATATTTCCCGAACAATTGATAAGCACCACAAATAAGTAAAAAGAAAACACCATTATCAATTGCTTTTTTTATGTTATCTTTATACTGAACCAAATCTTTTGCTAAAATACTTTGTTCCTGGTCAGCACCACCACCAGCAAACACTAAATCATAATCACAAAAATCAGGTTCAGTATCACCTATGGTATATTGTTCAACAATACATTTAATTCCTCTTTTTTCTAATCTATATTTTAAAACTTGTATATTACCGAAATCGCCATAAAGTTCTAAAATATCAGGATATAAATATAATATTTTAAGTTCTTTCATTTAAAATTTCCCTTCTTGTGCCAAAGGGGACGGGCTATTTTGGCACATTTTTTATATTAAAACTATTTAATTAAGATTAGAGTGTGCCAAAATAGCCCGTCCCCTTTGGCACACTTTCTTATTTTGACAAAATTTCTTTTCTTGTTGGTTGTAAAGCTGTATAATTTGCAATAACATATTTTTTTGAGTTTGTAGAGTAAAGTTCATCAACAGCTTCATTTAAATTCAAATAAGGTAATATTTTATTACTATCATATCCGGCAGTTTGTATTCTTATTGCAATATCATAAGCTCTAGTACCAGAAGTTATAATTCTAGTAACATTTTTTAATTCATCAAAATTAATATCCCAAATCCAAGATACATCATGACCGTCAGCTAAATTATCATTTAACACAAATAATAATTCTTTTTCATCATCATCTTCATTTAATATTCTAAGACTTACATTTGCACCAGTTGGATTTTTAGCTAAATTAATTATAGTTTTATTACCTTTTATTTCTAATTCTTCCAATCTACCATTATTAAGTTTAAAAGTAGAAAGTGCGTGTTTTATAATATTTCTATCTATATTATATAGACTTGTGCAAGCTATAACAGCTGTAAAGTTATAGATATTGTAAATACTATTAAAATTAGTAGTATAAGTAAAATTGTCAATTTCAAAACTTTTATTTTTTAAATCAACATTTGTAGCTAATTTATATATTTTATTTTCACCATAACCGCAATTAGGACATCTAAATTTTCCTATATGAGAATATTGATAATATTCATATTCAAGTTTTGTATTACAAAATGGACAGAATTTTCCTTCTCCAGCTTCTCTTATTTCTTCGGTTGCAAATTTATATTTTTCTACACTATAATAATATATATTTTCATTTGTAGGGTTAGCTTTTGCAAGTCTTGAAACATTAGGATCATCACTATTTAATACTAGATTACCAGTATAAGTTTTTAAAAACTCATTAATTCTTAATATTAGAGTTTCAACTTCACCATTTCTATCTAGTTGGTCTCTAAAAAAGTTAAGAATTACTAATGTATCTAATTTTAAATATTTAAATACTACAGGAATGTAACTTTCATCTACTTCAAATACTAAATAATCAGCTTTTATTTTACCAGTTAAAGAAGAATTTTTCATTAAAGTTGAAAGTATTCCAGTTTCCATATTGTTTCCCTCAACATTACTTATTACTTTATAACCAGCTTTTTTAAAAACATATCCAATAGCATTATTTGTCATTGTTTTTCCATTTGTAGCTGTAACTGCAATTATTGGACATTTAATTTTAAAATATTTGAAAATTTCAGGATTCCAATCAAATGCAAGTTTTCCTAAAAAATTACCACCGTTTTTTCTAAAGAGTTTTAATCCTATATTTAAAATTTTTATTATCAATATTATAAAAAAGTTCTTCATAAAAACCTCCGTATTTTGATTGATTATATCATACTGTAAAAAGGTAATCAACAGATATAATTTATTTTCTTGCAACAAAGGGGACGCGTTCATAGGGAATTTGGGGACGGGGTTTAGGGATTTTAGGGACGGGGCTTCAAATCCCTATAAACTATTTGTATTTACATTTTTATTTTTTAATAAGAATAGGGATTTGAAGCCCCGTCCCTAAAATCCCTAAACCCCGTCCCCAAATTCCCTATGGATGCGTCTCCCTTGTTGCAATTTGATTAAAATAGTAGTATTATATTTAAGAAAAGATAAGGTTAAAAATATTTGTAAAAAGGGACTGAGAAAATGATAAATTTAAGTTTAGAAAATAAAAATTTTTATGTAGCAATAGATTTTGATAGAACAATAACATCAGCTGATGGTGTAGATTCGTGGGCTGCTGTTGCTCAAACTAGATATGTAGGGCAAGAAATAGTAAAAGAAATGGATGAATTATATGCAAAATATAGACCAATAGAAATGGATTATTCAATTAGTAAAAATGACAAAGAGAAATATATGAAGAAATGGTATGAGGATTGTATGGATTTATATTATAAATACAATTTGACCAAACATAAAATGCTTCAATCCATACAAAATAGCAATATGATTTTTAGAAGTGGTGCTAAAGAGTTTTTGAAATTGATGTATAAAAATGATATTCCAGTTATTGTTTTGTCAGCTGGAATTGGAAATGCAATTGAACAATTTTTAAAAGACAATAATTGTTTGTTTGAAAATATGTATATTATAAGTAATTTTATAGAATTTGCTGAAAATGGAAAAGCAAAGAAATTCGATAATTCCAAAATAATTCATACATTAAATAAAAATATGAAAGGACATTTGCCAAAAGAATTTGAAGAAAAATTATCCAATAAAGAATATAGATTACTTATAGGAGATTTAATAGAAGATATAAAAATGGTAGATGAAAGTGAATTAAATAAAACATTAAAAATAGGTATTTTGGATATTAATATAGAAAATAATATTGATATATATAAGAAATATTTTGACTTAGTTATACAAGGAGAAGATGCAACATTTTATCAAATAATTAAATTAGTTTTTGCATTATAGGGTAAATGTTCTATAATGTAGAAATAATAAAATTTGAAAATAAATTTTTATATTATTTATTAGAAAGGAGATTTTATGAAAAAAGTAGGTAATATTTTATGGGGGATAATTTTAATTGTATTAGGGATAATAATAGCTTTAAATGCAACAGGCGTAACAAATATCAACATATTTTTTAGAGGTTGGTGGACTTTAATTATAATAATTCCAAGTTTTATAGGTTTAATTAAAAATGAAAGCAAAATGTGGAGTTTTATATGGTTAATTATAGGAATAGTTTTATTGTTATGTGCACAAAATATTTTGTCATTTTCACTTATTAGTAAATTAATTTTTCCATTTATATTAATAGTAATAGGATTAGCTATAATTTTTAAAGATGTAACAAATAGAAAAATAAAGGAAAAAGTAAAAAAATTAAATAATGAAAACATTGAGAATGAAGCATATTGTGCAACATTTGGTTCACAAAATGCTAATTATGCAGGACAAGAATTTAAAGGTGCAAATTTAGATGCAATATTTGGTAGTGTTGAATTAGATTTATATAAAGCTACAATAACAAAAGATCAAATAATAAATGCATCAGCAATATTTGGTGGTATAGATATAATAGTACCTAAAGATGTTAATATAAAAGTAAAATCAACACCAATTTTTGGTGGAGTAAGTAATAAAATAAAAAATGATTATGATGAAAAGTTACCTACAATATATATTAATAGTTTTTGCATGTTTGGAGGTGTTGAAATAAAATGACACCGTTTCAAAAAGTAATAAAATACGGGGCAATTGCTTTTGGGATTTATTTATGTATAATTATATTAAGTGCAATAATATTTACTTTTACAGCGATATTCGGAATAACAATGGGGATAGAATTTATACAGAACAATTTTAGTGCATCGGAAAGCAGTCAAAATACTATAAACGAAGCTAGCTATGAATATTCAGAAGTAAAAAAACTAAATATAGATTTAAATATATGTAAGTTAGATATTAAGAGTGGAGATACATTAAAAGTAGAAACTATAAATGTTTCAGATGAATTTTATTGCAATCAAAATGGAAAAGAATTAAAAATAAAAGATGATAAAATAGCAAATATGAATTTGTTTAATAATGAAAATATTACTCCACAAGTAATAATATATATTCCTGAAGATTTGAAATTTGATGAAGTAGATATAGAAACAGATATAAACGAAGTTAATATAGATAAAATTAATAGTGATAAAATAGATATAAAAACAGGGGCAGGAAAATGTACAATAGAAAATATTTTAGCAAAAGATTTACAAATAAAAAGTGGTGCTGGAGAAAATATCATTAAAAACATAGAAACTGATAAATTAGAACTAGAAGCAGGAATAGGAAAAACTGAGATTACAGCAGAAATATTAGATGTAGCTGATATTAATTCTGGAGTAGGAAGTTTAACATTAAATATTATAGGAAATAAAGATGAATATAAAATAAGACCATCTGTGGGATTAGGAAGACTTGTTGTAGATGGAGAAAATGTACAAAGTGAAAATATTATTGGTGATGGAAATAGAAAAATAGATATAGAAACTGGAGTAGGGGAAACAGTAATTAAGTTTTTAAATGTATAGAATAAAATTTATTTTGATGTGCCAAATTTTATAAAGTAAAATTTGGCACAAGAACAATTTTGTGAGGATATTTTATTATAATTTCATTTCTATTAAATCTTTCCAATATTTTTTAGGCATATATTGCATTTGACATCTAGGATTTTTTCTTTCTTTAATTGCAATAGTTTTAAAAAATGCTTTCCATAAATCTTGATATAACTTTTCATTTTCTGTAAATTGAGGGATATTTATATTTGTGCTGTCAACTATTTCATAAGTTTGTCCATTATATAAAAAGCATAAATTTCTATATTTATCATGGATAATAAAATATTGATTAGGAAGTCTATTAATAAAATGATGTCCTAAAGGTTCAATTATATTATTATCTGGATGGATTGATGCATAAAACAAATTATTTCCAACTTCAATAAATCTAAGTAAACCTTTTAATTTATGACACTCAAATAAAGCTTTTTTTCTCATAGAAATGACTTTATATACATATGAATTTGTTAGCATGTTGTTTATTTTAGGACCAATTTCAAAACCTTCACATATGTATTTTAAAATATTTAATTCTTTATCTTTTTCGTTTGACAAAAAAGCATTATATGAATTATATAAAGCTTCATAACAGATATTTTTTTCAATACCTACAAAAACTCTTTTAGATTTTTCAGAATCAGTTTTTATATATAAAGTTTTATCTAAAAAATTAGGTATATATAAATCTTTTGAATATATTTGTTTAGGTAAAGTTTTATTTGAATAAACGTCAAAAACAATAGTTAAAAAGCCATCAAAAGTCCCATCGTAAATATATGTTGTATTTATAAGCTTCCAGTTAGACATTTTATTTTATCCTCCTTTGTTGGGTTTAAATTATCAAAAAGTGATAATTGTTCAAAATTTTTATTAGGTAAAGCTAAACGTTCTTGATAAACAAGATTAGTCTCTATAAAGTCTTGATTAAATTTATAAACTTTATCATAATATTTTCCCTTACATGTTATAAAATATTTTGCTCTTTTCATTACAATTCCAAGTTTTTTTAATTCCTGAAAATCAAGTAAAAAACTTCTTCTAGCTCTAATGATTTTTTTAGCACTAATTACTCCAATTCCTGGAACTCTAAGTAAAGTGAAATAATCAGCAGTATTTATTTCAACTGGGAAATTTTTCAATATGTCGTAGAGCCCATTCACATTTAGGGTCTAATATATTATTAAAATTAGGATGAGTTTCATCTAATAATTCATTTGCCTTAAAACCATAAAATCTAATAAGCCAATCAGCTTGATAAAGTCGATTTTCTCTAAGTAGAGGAGGAGAAGACAAAGTTGGCAAATTTTTATCATTATTTACACTTATATAAGCAGAATAATATACTCTTTTTAAATTTAATTTATTATATAAACCTTCTGACAATTTTAAAATTTTCAAATCACTTTCAGGAGTTGCACCAATGATTAATTGTGTAGTTTGACCTGCAGGAACAAAGTTAGGTTTATATTTATTTTTATCTAATTTATTTAATTTTATATTATTAGAAACATATGACATAGGTTGTAAAATACCATGTTTTTCTTTTACTTCCGCTTGAACTGCAAGAAGCATCGTATTTTGCAGAGTCAGCTAATATTGTTAATTTATCTAATATTTCCATAATTAATATCAATCCTTGTTATAATGAATTTGATCACAACACCAAACATTTGTATCATTATAACAAATAAAAAACAAAATGTCAAACATTTTTTTGCAAAACTTTAATTCGTAATTATTGCGCGTATAAGTGTAAATTAATCTTTTGTTATGCTGAGAAATTTATAGGAAAATTGACTTTTTCTATACAAGAACGTCGCATTGCTCTAACCAGAGAATAAAAAAATCTAATAATACTTTATAAGGACTGAAAGAGTAAATTATAATACAAGACCTTATTAAATATTATTAGATATGAATAAATGATTTAAAAGTAACTTACAAAGAAGAATAATTTAACCAATACTAAAAAATTTAGATTTTTTCTTTACAAATTCGTAAAAATAAGAATAATCTCCTTTGATAAACCCAGATTTATCAATTAATAAAGAATGATCTTCATCAATATATAAATAAAAGAAATTACCATTTTCAAAAATTTTATACAAATCCTTGTATTTTACTTTGAAAAAATTTTCTTCATCTTCTATTGTAAAAATTTTATCGTAAAAGGTAAATGTAAAAGTTTTTTCATTGATGATTTTTTCACTTTCATAATTTTTCTTGACATCATAAACAGGTTTAATAAATCTAAAAAATATAAAACCTGTAAGTAAAATGCAAAATATAATTGCAGTACTATAAATACGAAAACTTACTAGATATACAATACAAGTGAGTATTGTAACTATAGTAATAATATTAAATAATGTAAATTTAAAACGAAATTTTTTCCTATGAAATTCCAAAAACTTGTCGTAAGCATCTTTAGAATATGTAGTTATATTTTTAAATAAAATTTCCATTTCAATCACCAATAAAATTATATCATAACAAAATAAAATATAAAAGTAATCACAAAAAGATAATAATATTAATATATTAAGATATAAAAAGGAGGAAGTTGTGGGATATTCAGATAGAGAATTATTAGCAAGAATTGTTCAATGTGAAGCAGGAGGAGAAGGAGATAATGGTATGAAAGCAGTTGCAACAGTAGTGATGAATAGAGTAAATGTATCAGTTGGAGAATATGCAAGAATATCACAAGGGGGAAGTATAAGAAATATTATATTTCAACAAGGACAATTTGATTGTGCAATGGAAACATTAAAAAACCAATATAATCCTCAAAATATTTACAATATGAATCCAACAGATGTACATTATAATATTGCAGACTGGGCATTATCTGGAAATAGATTAAATGAGATGGGAGACTGTCTTTGGTATTTAAATCCATTTAAACCTATATGTGATAATACTTTTCCATATAATGGTTCAGGAACTTTTCATACTAGACTGGGAGACCACTGTTTTTACAGGCCAACAGAACTTTATAGGCAAACTTAAAATAAGGGAGGTTAGTTTTTATGGAAAATAATCAAGAAAATGAAAACAAAAGAGAGGATAGAAATGTCCAAATAAATCAAAATTCACCAGAAATTTTAACTAATAATATTTACACACCTGCATTTTTAAGAGAACAGATAGGAAAACTAATGAGAGTGGAGTTTTTAATAGGTACAAATAATTTAGTAGATAGAATAGGAATATTAGAAGATGTAGGGGCAAGTTATATATTACTTCGTGCAATTGAAAGTAATAACATTACATATTGTGATATTTATTCAATTAAATTTATAACTATAGCATCATCAAATTTTTATAGTAATATGAATAATCTAAATAACATGAATACTATGAATAATCTAAATAACATGAATAATATGAATATGAATAACAGATATAATTTTTACTAAAAATTTGCATGTATAGAAAACTAATGATATAATTTACAAAAATATATCAGAGGTGTAATATGTATAAAAAATGCATGCAATCTCCGGTAGGAGAAATAGTGATAATAGAAGATAAAGGAAAAATAGTAGAAATAGACATTGCAAAAAATAATAAATTAGATAATATCGAAGAAAAGGATACAGAATTACTATTACAAACAGAAAAACAATTAAAAGAGTATTTTGAAGGAAAAAGATTTGATTTTGAAATACCTTTAAATCCAACTGGAACCGAATTCATGCAAAGTGTGTGGAAAGCATTAGAACAAATACCATATGGAGAAACAAGAACATATAAAGAAATCGCAGATGCAGTTGGGAATCCTAAGGCATCGAGAGCAGTGGGGATGGCGAATCATAGAAATCCAATACCGATTATTATACCATGTCATAGAGTTATAGGTAGTAATAATAAATTAGTAGGATATGGATTAGGATTAGATATGAAACAATATTTATTAGAATTAGAAAAAGAATATAAATAAAGGAAGTGTTACATAAATGTATGATGTTATAATTATAGGAGCAGGACCAGCAGGTATAGCAGCAAGTTTATACACACAAAGGGGAAATCTAAAAACTCTAGTATTATATAATGAAAAATCAGGGTTAGAGAAAGCTGAACAGATAGAAAACTATTATGGATTTGAAAATGGGATTTCTGGAGAGTCTTTATATAAAACAGGAATAAAACAAGCAAAAAATATAGGTGTAGATGTAAAAAAAGAAGAAGTTATAAAAATAGAAAATAATGTAGATAATTTTAAAGTCATAACACCGAAAGGAGAATATATTTCAAAAGTATTAATATTATCTACGGGAAATAAGAAGAATAAACCTAAAATAAAGGGAATTGAAAAATTTGAAGGTAAAGGTGTTAGTTATTGTGCAATATGTGATGGATTTTTCTTTAGAAATAGAAGTGTATCTGTTATTGGAAGCGGGAATTATGCTGTATCAGAAACAAATGAATTAATAAATATAGCAAATAATGTAACAATATTGACAAATGGAGAAAAAGCACCAGAAATAAGAGCAAATAATGTAAATATAGATACAAAAGAAATTGATGAAATAGTGGGAGAAAGCAGAGTTGAAGGAGTTAAATTTAAAGACGGTTCAGAAATTTCAACAGATGGGATTTTTATTGCACAAGGTGTAGCAGGAAGTGCAGATTTTGCAAAAAAATTAGGGATAATTACAAATAAAGATAATATAGTAGTAAATAGTGATATGGAAACAAACATAAAAGGAATATTTGCATGTGGAGATTGTACAGGAGGATTATTGCAAGTGTCAAAAGCTGTATATGAAGGTGCAAAAGCAGGATTGCAAGCAATAAAATATATCAGAAAAAAATAATAACAAAAATAAAATGATTAGTGAAACAATAAATACTTTATTTTAAATATATAAACATATCATATGTAAGTATTAAAAAATGAAAAATGGAAACTATAAAAAATATATATAATATTAATATTATTTGAAAATAATTGAAAGATTATAAAAATTAATTTAATATATATATAATTTTAAACATAAATATAAAAAAGTTTCAAAAAATAAAAAGAAAGAGGAGGAATCAGTAATGGGAGTATTAAAAATAACAGGAGAAAATTTTGAAGGAGAAGTTCTAAAATCAAATATACCAGTGATAATTGACTTTTATGCAGATTGGTGTGGACCTTGCAAAATGATGTCACCTATAATTGATAACATTGCAGAAGAATTAGGAGAAAAGGTAAAAGTAGGAAAGGTAAATATTGATGATAATAAAGAATTAGCAATGCAATTTGGAATAATGAGCATACCTACAATAATTATTTTTAAAAATGGAAAAGTTGATAAAACTTTTGTAGGATTGAGAGATAAAGAAGAAATAATACAAGGATTATAATAAGTAAATATTATAATATTTAAAATATGTGAAAATATAAAATAAGTAAAAAGGAACCTCTATATAGCAAAATATATAAAGGTTTCTTTTAAGTAGTGTATATAGAAATGGAGGATTTTGGATAGAGCAATATGAAGCATTCCATTCAGCCTTATATTAGTTTTGCTACGTAGACGTTCATTAAAAGTAGTAAACAACAACTCAAAAAATGCACAACAAAACAGTCAAAAAATGCACAAAGCATATTGAAAAAAATATAAAAATATGTTATTCTAAAAAAGAGGTGAGATTGATGAAATTAACAAAAAAAGGTTATATGCCAAGATTAATAGATAAGGAAATAGAAGAAAATTTAGAAGTCTTTGGTGCAATTAGTATTGAAGGACCAAAGTGGTGTGGAAAGACATGGACAGCCTTAAACCATTCAAATAGTGTAACATATTTAAATAATACAGCAGATAATTTTAGAGAAAAGCATTTAGCAGAAATGGATGTAAATCTAGTTTTAGATAAAGATAAACCAGAGCTTATTGATGAATGGCAAGAAGTACCTGAAATATGGGATGCAGTTAGATTTAAGTGTGACCAAGACAACGAAAAAGGAAAATATATTCTAACTGGTTCAAGTGTTCCAGTAAGTGATAAAATACATCATTCTGGAGCAGGTAGAATTTGTAAAATGAAAATGTATACAATGTCTTTATATGAATCAGGAGATTCTAGTGGAGATGTCTCACTAAAAGATTTGTTTGAGAATAAAGTAAAAAATAAATTAGTAAATAAGGTAGAGTTAAAAAGACTAGCAGAATTAATTGTAAGAGGTGGATGGCCTGAAACTATTAATATTAGTGTAGCAGGAGCAATGAAAATAGCTAGAAGTTATATTCAAGCAGTATTAGATAAAGATATAATTGAAATAGATGGAGTAAAAAGAGATAAACAAAAAATGGAAATGCTATTAAGATCTCTTGCAAGAAATGAAAGTACTATTTCTGCTAATAATGTATTAATGAAAGATATTGATGATAATGTTACAGAAGAAGATGTTACTATAAGCAGAAATACAGTTACAGATTATCTAAATGTACTAAATAGATTACATTTAATTGAAAATCAAAACTCTTTTATGTATAAAATACGTTCAAGATTAAATGTAGGAAAAAATCCTAAAAGACATTTTGTAGATCCATCATTAGGATGTGCGATTTTAAATATTACTCCAGAAAAATTGATAAATGATTTAGAAACAATGGGCTTATATTTTGAAGCTTTATGTGAGAGGGATTTGAAAATATATGCAGAAAATATAGGAGCGAAGTTATATCATTATAGAGAGAATGATACTGGAGTAGAAGTAGATGCAATAGTAGAAATTGCTGATGGAGAATATGGAGCAATAGAAATAAAATTAGGTGCAAATAAAGAAGAAGAAGCAGCAACAAGTTTGAAAAGGTTTTATGAATTAGCTGAAGTTAAACCTAAATTTATGTGTGTAATTTGTGGTTTATATGATGCGGTTGTAAAAAGACCAGATGGAATTTATGTACTGCCAATTACAGCATTAAAACCATAGTTACATTCATTTTCTTCTTCGTGTAGAAAGGAACCTTTATACAGTAAAGTGTGGCAAGGGTTCTCTTTGCATTTTATGTAATCTTTAGATTAGCATAAATATTAAATTAATAAAATTGAATTGATATAAAAAATTGCATTATGTATAATGAATTAGAATAAATAATTTATCAGATTTCACCTCTAATCATTAAAGGAATATTTATACATTAATCATATAAAAAATATAACAAAAAGATTATTAAAAGAAAATAACAAAAGAGAAAGAGGAGGGTATATAATGCAATTAAAAACAAAAGGAAAAGAAGAAATAAACGTATTATTAGATGAAAAACAAAAAGAAAAAATATTGAAAAAAGGTTTAAAAACTAAAAAAGGTATTACATTAATAGCTTTAGTTATAACAATCATATTCTCTTATGACGAAAATGTAAAATCCAGTAATAACAAAGGTTTCCTCCTACAAACAATTTAGTAAAATCATAAATTTTCAAATATTTAAAAGATGAATTGTAAAAAATAATAACAATTTCATCTTTTTTTGATTTTATAATAAAAATTAAAATTTAAAAATTGAGAGGAGATTTAAAAATTATGGAGAACAAAGAATTA
>CAMMNR010000025.1 GCA_946498265.1 uncultured Clostridium sp.
AGAGGAGTGGCAATATTAATTTTTGTTATAATGCTTTTAAATATATTGATACCTAATATAGCATTAGCAGTAGAAGAAGGAACAAATAATAATCAAACTAAAACAACAGAAAATAAATTAATTAATAACAATGGCACAGAAAATGAAAATCAAGTTGTTGAAGATACAACTGAAAGTGAAATTACCGGAAATGAAAACAAAGAAAATGAGGATGTAGACAATGTAAACCAAGAAGATGAAAATACAGGTAATGACAACAAAGAAAACGAAAAAGTAGAAAATGAAAATATAAGCAATAAAGTTATTGAAAACGAAACCAATAATAATGTTAATATAAAAGAAAACAAAATACAAGAAAATAATAATACTGAAAATATACAAGAAGAAAATTTGGAAATAAATGAACAGCCACTAGAAACAAAAGAAACAACTTCTAATCTGTCAGTTTCATACAGGACACATGTACAGTATGTGGGATGGCAAGACTATGTGCAAGATGGAGAAATGTCAGGCACAGAAAATAAATCTTTAAGATTAGAAGCTATTGATATAAAATTATCAAATAATACAAATAAGAATATAGGGATTAAATATCAAGTACATGCACAAAATTATGGTTGGATGGACTGGAAACAAGATGGAGAAATGGCAGGAACCCAAGATGAAGCATTAAGATTAGAAGCCATTAAGATAGAGTTAGAAAATTCAGAAAATTATTCTGTAATGTATAGAGTACATATCCAAAATATAGGATGGCAAGAGTGGAAAGCAGATGGAGAAATAGCAGGAACAGAAGGACAAGCTCTAAGATTAGAAGCAATAGAAATAAAAATAGTAGAAAAACAGAAAAAAGGAAAATTATATATAGACACACCAACTAATGGAACAGTTTATTATAATAGTGAAACTTCAAGCATAAATGTAGTTGGTTGGAAAATGGCAAATATGTCAAATACGTACATAAAAGCATATTTAAATGGAAAAGAGATTGGTTCTACATCTATTAATTATTATCAAAGACCAGATGTAATACAAGCAATAACAGGTTATGGAACAGAGGAACAAAATCCAACGCCAGGCTTTAATTTTAGTATAAATACTTCTGAATGGCAAAATGGAAATTATGTTATAAAAGTAGAATTATATTCTGAAAGTATGTTATTATCAACAATTAGTAAAACGATTTCATATGATAAAAATATGCATGTACAATATAGAACACATGTACAATATGTGGGATGGCAAAATTATGTACAAGATGGAGAGATGGCAGGAACAAAAGATCAGTCTTTAAGATTAGAAGCAATAAACTTAAAACTAGTAAATTGCCCAGAAGAAAATATGGGTATAAAATACCAAGTGCATGCACAAAATTATGGTTGGATGGATTGGAAACGAAATGGAGAAATGGCAGGAACTCAAGATGAAGGATTAAGATTAGAGGCTATAAAAATTGAACTAGAAAATTCAGAAAATTATTCCATAATGTATAGGGTACATATTCAAAATATAGGGTGGCAAGATTGGAAAACAGATGGAGAAATGGCAGGAACCGAAAATCAATCTTTAAGACTAGAAGCAATAGAAATTAAGTTAGTAAAAAAGCCAAAAATAGAAATAAGCTATACATACAATAAGAATACTAATACAGTAACAGCAATAATAAAATCAAACAAAATATTAAGTAGTATAAGTGATAATTCATGGAATTTAAGTGAAGATAAGTTATCATATTCAAAAGAATATAATAGTAATGATATTTATAATGTAACTGTAAAAGATATAGATGGAATAGAAAATCAAGTACAAATAAATATAAATCAAGTTGTAGAACCAATTAGCATGGTAAAATATAGTTCGCATATACAATTAAATGGTTGGGAAAAAACTCTTTCTAAAAGAGATGGAGAAATTTCTGGAACAACAGACGAAGGAAAAAGACTAGAGGCAATACAAATATCACTTGGAACTTCAGAAGAAATACCAGAAAGTGCTAGCATAAAATACCAAGCACATGTTCAATATTATGGTTGGATGAACTGGGTAAAAGATGGAGAAATAGCAGGAACAGTAGGAGAAAATAGAAGACTAGAGGCTATAAAGATAGAATTAGAAGGCTTTGAAGGATATTGTGTGGAATATAGAGTATATGTACAAGACACAGGATGGCAAAAATGGAGAAGTGACGGAGAGGTAGCAGGAACAACTAACGAAGAAAAAAGAATAGAAGCAATACAAATAAAAATAGTAAAAGAAGAGGAAAAAACATTAGAACCTAGAGTAGAATATCAATCTTATATACAAAACTCTGGATGGCAAGAAAAAGTATTAGAAAATACAATAACAGGAAAAGAAGAAAGTAATAAGAGAATAGAATCATTAAAAATAGAACTAAATGGTGTAAAAGAAGGAAGTTCAATAAAATATAGAGTATATACAAACAATTTGTGGCAGGAATGGAAGAACAGTAGTGAAATAGCAGGAACAATAGGAAAAAGTATAGAAGCTATACAAATAAATTTGGAAAATTTAGAGGGTTATAGCATAGAATATAGAGTTTATATTTCAGGATATGGATGGCAAAAGTGGAGAAAAAATGGAGAAACAGCAGGAATAGTAGGAAATAATATAGAAGCAATACAAATAAGAATTGTTTATAATACTTCAGAAACAATAGAACCAGAAGTATCTTATCAAGTACATGTTCAGGGAAATGGATGGATGAAAGAAAATGTTGAAGACACTATAGCAGGAACAACAGGTGAAGAAAAAAGAGTAGAAGCTATAAAAATTAGTTTATCTGATGTTGATTCAAACCAAAGAATAAAATATAGAGTACATGTTGAAGGAATAGGTTGGCAATCATGGGTAAGAAATGGTGCGACAGCGGGAACAACAGGGCAAAACAAAAGAATCGAAGCTATACAAGTAGAATTAGAAAACATGGATGACTATACTGTAGAATATCAAGTTCATATTCAAGATTATGGTTGGAGCAATTGGATGATAGACGGAGAAACAGCAGGAACAACTGGGCAAAATAAAAGAATAGAAGCAATAAGAATTAGAATTGTTCCTAAATACTATAGAACTTATAAAGGAATAGATGTTTCTGAGCATAATGGTTTAATTGACTGGCGAAGTGTAAAAAATTCAGGAGTGCAATTTGCTATGATAAGATGTGCATACAGAGGATATGGAACAGGAAAGATTGTTACAGATGCATACTTTGATTATAATATACAAAATGCATCAGCAGTTGGAATACAAGTGGGAATATATTTCTTTAGCCAAGCTACATCTATTACAGAAGCAGTTGAAGAAGCAAATTATGCAATAAGTTTAGCACAAAAATATAATTGTGTTACATATCCAATAGTAATAGATACAGAATATTCAGGAGCACCTAATAATACAGGTAGAGCAGATGGTTTAGGGGTGGCACTTAGAACAAATATTATAGCAGCTTTTTGTAATCAGGTCGAAAAATTAGGGTATATATCTATGGTATATGCAAGTAGAGATTGGTTATACAATAATCTAGAAATCACAAGACTTTCAAATTATGAAACTTGGTTAGCACACTATACAAATGATCCATCAAAACAAAGTGATTATAAATATAATTATGGTATATGGCAATATACTTCTTCTGGTTCAGTACCTGGAATAAGCGGAAGAGTAGACTTAAATATAGGTTATAAAAAATATTAGAAAAGAACTAATAGTGTAAAAGCTATTAGTTTTTTTTCGAAAAATGTTGTAATAAATAGAAAGAAATGATAAAATTAAAAATGAAACCAAAGAAAGGAGTGTATAAAAAATGAAAGTAAAAATAATTTTAATAATTTTAATATCTTTAGTAATGATTTTAAATATATTTATACCTACTGTAACATTAGCAGTAAATATGACAAATGAAATTAGTAATAGAAATAATGAAGATAATAAAGAGAATAATACGACTGAAAATACAATTACTGATAATACCACAGAAAATGAAGAAACAAAAAATGAGATTATTGATAATAATATAAAAAATGAAGGAACAGAAAATGAAATTATTGATAATACCATAGAAAATAACGAAACATCAAATGAGACCCCTAGTAATGAAAATAACAATTTAGATAATTCAATTGTGAATGAAAATGTAGAGAAAAATGAACAAAATAATGGAACTATCAATGAAAATACAGAAATATTAGAAAATGAAAATCAAGAAGAACAATTACAAGTGTTAAATACAGAAAA
The DNA here is from genome assembly GCA_946498265.1 of uncultured Clostridium sp. GTDB lineage: Bacteria > Bacillota > Clostridia > TANB77 > CAG-508 > CAG-269. Next base: position 4,255 of record CAMMNR010000025.1, read on the forward strand.
CACAAATAAAGATTTATCAGTATCATATAGAACCCATGTGCAATATATTGGATGGCAAGATTATGTACAAAATGGAGAAATGGCAGGAACACAAGATCAATCTTTAAGATTAGAAGCTATTAATATAATATTATTAAACAATACAGATGAAAATATAAGCATAAAATATCAAGTACATGCCCAAAATTATGGTTGGATGGATTGGAAACATGATGGAGAAATGGCAGGAACTCAAGATGAAGCATTAAGATTAGAAGCCATTAAGATAGATTTAGAAAATTCAGAAAAATATTCTATAATGTATAGAGTACATATCCAAAATATAGGATGGCAAGAGTGGAAAACAGATGGAGAAATAGCAGGAACAGAAGGACAATCTTTAAGATTAGAGGCTATAGAAATCAAAATCATAGAAAAACAGAAAAAAGGAAAATTATGTGTAGATACACCATCAAATGGGACAATATATTATAATAAAGAAACTTCTAATATAAGTGTTGTAGGATGGAAAATGGCAAATGCATCAAATTCATATATAAAAGCATATTTAGATGGAAAAGAAATTGATGCAAAAACAATAAGTTATTATGAAAGACCAGATGTAATACAAGCAATAACAGATTATGGAACAGAAAAGCAAAATCCAACACCAGGTTTCAGATTTGATATAAATACTACAAATTTTGAAAATAGAAATTATGTAATAAAAATAGAATTATATTCTGAAAATACTTTATTAGAAACAATTAGTAAAACAGTTTCAATAGATGGAGAAATGCACGTACAATATAGAACACATGTACAATATGTAGGATGGCAAAATTATGTACAAGATGGAGAGATGGCAGGAACAGAAGACCAGTCTTTAAGATTAGAGGCAATAAACTTAAAACTAGTAAATTGTCCAGAAGAAAATATGGGTATAAAATACCAAGTACATGCCCAAAATTATGGTTGGATGGATTGGAAACAAAATGGAGAAATGGCAGGAACACAAGATGAAGGATTAAGATTAGAAGCTATAAAAATAGATTTAGAAAATTCAGAAAATTATTCTGTAATGTATAGAGTACATATCCAAAATATTGGATGGCAAGACTGGAAAACAGATAGAGAAATGGCAGGAACAGAAGGGCAAGCTTTAAGACTAGAAGCTATAGAAATAAAAATAGTAAAGAAACAAATAAAAAGTAAATTATGTATAGATTCACCATCAAATGGGACAACATATTATACTTTAGAAACATCAAAAATAAATATTGCTGGATGGAAAATGGCAAATGTACCAAATACATATATAAAAGCTTATTTTGATGGAAAAGAAATAGAAAATAATAAAATTAGTTATAAAGAAAGACCAGATGTAATACAAGCAATAACAGATTATGGAACAGCAGAGCAGAATCCAATGCCAGGGTTTAGTTTTGATATAGACATATCTAGTTATACTACAGGAAGTCATGCACTTAGAATTGAAATGTGGTATCAGAATGAAATGTTAGAAGCTACAGATAAAACAATTTATTTAGATAGTGATATACACATTAAATATAGTGCACATGTGCAATATGTGGGATGGCAAGATTATGTATTAGATGGAGAAACTTCAGGTACAGAAAATCAATCTTTGAGATTAGAAGCATTAAAAATTGAATTAATAAATGAACCTAGTACAGCACATGTAGAATATAGAGTTTATATACAAGGTACAGGCTGGACAGAATATGTAAAAGATGGAGAACAAGCAGGAACAACAGGGCAAGATAAAAAAATACAAGCAATTCAGATAAAAGTAGAAGGATTAGATGGATATGTTGTAGAATATCAAGCATATATGCAAGAAAAAGGATGGCAAAGTTGGGCCGCAAATAATATGGAAGCTGGACTTACAAGTCAAAGTTTAAGAATGGAAGCTTTAAAAATAAGATTAGTAAAAGAAGAAAATTCAATTGTACCACAAGTAAGATATTCAGCACATAACGAAACAAATGGATGGTTAAATTATGAAAAAAATGGAATTACATTAGGAAATACTAATAATAGTTTAAAATTAGATGCCATAAAAGTTATATTAGAAAATGCTGGAACAGCAAATATAAAATATAGAGTTCATGCACAAGAAGTAGGTTGGCTAGATACAGTCCAAAATGATGCACAAGCAGGAACAGGAAGTTCTGTAAATGGAATAGAAGCAATAGAAATGGAGATAGAAGGATTAAGTAACTATTCTATAGAGTATAGAGTTTATATAATTGGTGAAGGATGGCAAGATTGGAGACATGATGGACAACAAGCAGGAACAACAGGAGAGGATTTACAAATTAGTGCTATTCAAATAAGAATGGCAATAAAAATAGATACTAATAATACATCTAATTTTGCAAATCTAGATGAATCAAAATATCCAGGTTATAAAACAGCATTACAACAATTACAAAGCCAATATCCAAATTGGAATATTCAAATATATTATACTGGTTTGGACTGGAATGATGTAATTAATGGAGAAGATGAAGTAGTAAATGGAAGCCCAAAAAGTCTTATTCATGAATATTATGGAAATCAAAGTAGTGAATGGATAAATGGTACAGAAAAATATGATGTTTCTAAAGAATATTATAGAGCATCAAGAAAAGCAATTGAATATATGATGGATCCAAGAAATAGTCTAGAAGCAGCATGGATATTCCAATTCCAAGATTTAGCATCAGCTTCAGGAACCAGAGAAGAAATTGCAAGAATGGTATCTGGGACATTTTTAAATACAGATTCTATTATAGATACAATAATATCAACAGCACAAGAACAAAATATCAGTCCATTTCATATAGTATCTAGAATTCTTCAAGAACAAGATTATGATGGAAGCGGAATCATGAATGGATATGAATATTTAGGAAAAAAAGTTTATAACTTATTTAATATTAATGTAAGTGGAGATGTATCAACAGGAATATTAGCTGGTGCAAGATATGCATATGATAGAGGGTGGTTTACACCAGAGGCATCTATACAAGGTGGAGCATCATTTTTAAAAACATATTATATTAGTGTTGGACAATCTACTCTATATTTTCAAAAATATAATGTAGTTTCAAGTCCATATTATAATAATCAATATATGCAAAATATTAGAGGAGCAAATGACGAAGGAAATATAATGTACAATTCTTATAATAAAAGTGGTATATTAAATAGTAGTTTTACATTTTTAATACCAGTTTATGAGAATATGCCAACAACAGCATGTCCAAGACCAGGAAATTAATAGTTAATGATATTTAAAAATATAAAAAAGTACAAGAAAACCTTGTACTTTTTTCATTTAAATGATATTATATAGACGTATTTTAATGTAAATGAAAAAAGAAATTAGGAGGTAAGTGTAATTATGAAAATATTAATTACAGGAGCAAATGGAATGCTTGCTAAATCAGTAAGAAAAAGACTAGAAGAAGGAAATGAATTAATATGCACAGATGTAGAGGATTTAGATATAACAGATGAAAAAGCAGTATTAGAATATGTAAAAAATGTAAAACCAGAATATATAATAAACTGTGCAGCATATACAGCAGTTGATAAAGCAGAAACAGCAGGAGAAATAGTAGAAAAAATAAATGCAGATGGACCAAAAAATTTGGCAAAAGCAGCAAAAGAAAATGATAGTATATTAGTACATGTAAGTACAGATTATGTATTTGGAGGGGATTTAGATATTTCAAAAGAATACAAAGAAGATGATCCTAAAAAACCTGTTACAGCATATGGAATAACAAAATTACATGGAGAAGAATATATAGAACAAAACACAGATAAATATTATATATTTAGAACAGCATGGTTATATGGAGATGGAAATAACTTTGTAAGAACAATGTTAAAATTAGGAGAAACAAAAGATGAATTAAATGTAGTTTCAGATCAACATGGTTCACCTACATATGCAGAAGATTTGGCAAACTTTATAGGACAAGCAATAGAAAAGAAAATACCTTATGGAATATATCATGCAACAAATGAAGGATTTACAACTTGGTATGATTTTACAAAAGCAATTTTTGAATATACAGGAATTATTTGTAAAGTAAATCCAGTTACAACAGAAAAATATATAGAAATGATGAAAATTACACAAGCCAAAAGACCTAAAAATTCTCAAATGTCAAAAGATAAATTAAAAGCACAAGGAATAGAAGTTCCAGAATGGGAAGATGGATTAAAAAGGTACTTAAAAGAAGAAGGAAAATTATAAGTTAAAAAATAATTACAATTTTGGCGTTGTTAAACTTCATTTGAAATTTAATCAACGTACAAAAAGTACGTCTCATAAATTTCAAATTCGTTTGCCTAGCCAAAATTTAATTCTTTTTCAACTATAAAGAACTAAATTTTATGAAAGGATGAGAAAAATGAAAAATAGAAAAGGAATAATTTTAGCAGGAGGTAGTGGAACAAGATTATATCCATTAACACTTGCAATATCAAAACAAATAATGCCAGTATATGATAAACCAATGATATATTATCCTTTATCAGTATTAATGCAAGCTGGAATAAAAGATGTATTAATAATATCAACACCTAGAGATATAGTAACATTTAGAGAACTTTTAGGTGATGGAAAACAATGGGGAATGAATTTTGAATATAAAATTCAAGAAAAGCCAAATGGACTAGCAGAAGCTTTTATAATAGGAGAAGAATTTATAGGACAAGATAATGTTGCAATGATATTAGGAGATAATATGTTTTATGGAGAGCATTTTGCAGAAAAAGTTATTGCAGCAAACAACAGAGAAGATGAAGCAACAATTTTTGGATATTATGTAAAAGACCCAAGAGCATATGGAGTTGTAGAGATAGATAAAGAAGGTAAAGCAATATCAATAGAAGAAAAACCAGAAAATCCAAAATCAAATTATGCAGTTCCAGGGTTATATTTCTATACAAATGAAGTAATAGAAATAGCTAAAAATGTAGAGCCATCAGCAAGAGGGGAACTAGAAATAACAACAGTAAATGACGAATACATGAAACGCGGAAAACTGAAAGTTGAAAAATTAGGAAGAGGAATGACATGGTTTGATACAGGAACACATGATGCGTTACTAGAAACAGCAAGTTTTGTGCAAACAATAGAAAAAAGACAAGGATTACAAGTATGTTGCCCAGAAGAAATTGCATATAAAAATGGTTGGATAAATGCAGAACAGTTATTAGAATTAGCACAAAAATTCATGAAAACAGATTATGGAAAATACTTAAAAGACTTAGCAGAGAATAAATTTGGAGAAGAGTAAATTTTAAGTAATAGAAAGATAAAAATTGGTAAAAATATACTATATATGTTAAAAGAAAAGAAATATTTTTACTAAATTGTATGCAATTTTATGAAAGGGGACTAAATATGTATAAAAGCAAAATTATTACTTGTATGTTACTAATTATTTTAATAACATTAAGTTTTAAAATTAGTTATGCATCAGATGAAGAAAATATAACATCTAATACAATAAGTATACAATATCAATCACATGTGCAATATATAGGATGGCAATCAGCTAAAAAAGATGAAGAAATTTCAGGAACAACAGGTCAATCACTAAGAATAGAAGCAATGAAGATAAATACAACCAATTTGCCAGAAGGGGTAGAATTAAAATATCAAGCACATGTACAAAATATAGGTTGGCAATCTTGGAAAAATGAAGGAGAAGTAGCAGGAACAGAAGGCCAATCATTGGGTGTAGAAGCTATAAGAATAAAATTAGAAAATACAGATAAATACTCAGTACAATATAGAGTACATGTATCATATGCTGGATGGCAAGATTGGTGTGAAGATGGAGAAATAGCAGGAACAGTTGGAAAAAATAAAAGGATAGAAGCAATACAAATTAGAATAGTAGAAAAACAAGTAAAAGGAACAATAAATATAAACACAGACTTAGGGAAAACTGTATTTGATTCAGATGGAATAGAAATAAGTGGATGGAAATTGGCAAATATGTCAGATACAACTATAGAAACATTATTAAATGGTGAAAAAGTAAAAAGTGAGATAACATATAGTGAAGACAGTAATTTAGTAAGTAATACAAAAGGATATGGAATAGAAAGTAATAATGAAAAGCCAAAGTTCAATATAAAAATAGATACAGCAAATTTAGCAACAAACACATATACTTTGGAATTAAGATTAGTAGATAGTCAGGGAAACGTTATAACAACAAAACAAAATAGTCTAAAATTAGACAAGGATACTCCAATAGTAAAATACCAATCACATATAGAATATATAGGATGGCAAGGAGAAAAAAATAATGGGGAAACATCTGGAACAACTGGTGAATCAAAAAAAATAGAGGCAATAAAGATAGAAACAACAAATTTACCACAAGAAGTTAAACTGAAATACCAAGCACATGTACAATATTCAGGATGGCAACCATGGAAAGATGATGGAGAAATAGCAGGAACAGAGGGACAATCTTTAAGACTAGAAGCTATAAGAATAAGTTTAGAAAATACAGACAACTATTCTGTACAATATAGAGTACATGTAGGATATTCTGGTTGGCAAGATTGGTGCGAAGATGGAGAAATAGCAGGAACTGTTGGAGAAAATAAAAGAATAGAAGCAATAGAAATTAGAATAGTAGAAAAACAATTAAAAGGAAAAATAAATATAAGCACAGATTTGGCAAACACTACATTTGATTCAGACGGAATAGAATTTAGAGGATGGAAAATGGCAAATATTCCAAACACTAAAATAGAAACATATTTAAATAACGAAAAAATAGAAAGTAAAATAACATATAGTAAAGATGAAAATTTAGTAAAAAATGTAAAAGGATATGGAATAGAAAGCAATAATGAAGAACCAAGATTTAATATAAAAATAGATACAACAAACTTAGAAAAAAATAATTATAATTTAGAATTAAAATTAGTAGATAACAATAAAAACATAATAGCTACACAATCAAGCAATATAAAAGTTGATAAAAATACTTTAATGGTAAAATATCAGTCACATGTCCAATATGCAGGATGGCAGGATATAAAACAGAATGGAGAGACTTCAGGAACAACCAATGAATCAAAGAGATTAGAAGCAATAAAAATAGATGGTGTAAATTTACCAAAAGGAGTGGAAATAAAATATCAAGCACATGTGCAATATATAGGTTGGCAGTCTTGGAAAAATGAAGGCGAAATAGCAGGTACAGAAGGTCAAGAACTAAGGTTAGAGGCCATAAGAATAAAATTAGAAAATACAGACAAATTTTCTATACAATACAGAGTGCATGTACAAGAAGTAGGTTGGCAAGATTGGAGTGAAGATGGAGAATATGCAGGAACTATTGGAGAAAATAAAAGAATAGAAGCAATACAAATCAGAATAGTCGAAAAAACATTTACAGAGAAAACAAAGTTAAGTATAGATACAGTTGGAAATATTTATAATGAAAGTGGCTCAATAAAAGGATGGGTAATGTCTAATGTACCAAATATAAATATAAAAGTTTTTTTTGATGGAAATCAAATAGGTACAGCAACAAGAACTACAAGAACAGATGTATTAAATACTGTAAAAGGATATGGTGGAGATATAACAAATCCTCAACCCGGATTTTCCATAAATTTTGATTTTTCAAAACAATCTCTAGGCAGTCATACAATAAAAGTAGAAGTTTGGTCTGAAGATAATAGAAAATTAAAAGAAGGAATTACGACAATAAATATTATAAATAGAATAGAATATGGAATTGGTTCATATGGAAATAGTGGTGCGACAATACATGGTGTTGCTGGTGGTAGTGCACTTAGATATTATAAATATGGAAGTGGACCAAATGTATTTTTTGCAACATTTTGTGTACATGGATTTGAAGATTCATGGGCAGCAGACGGATTTATATTAACATGTATAGCAGATAATTTCTATAATCAATTAGTAGCAAGTCAAGATAGAGGTATAGCTGACAAATGGACTATATACATTTTCCCAGAAGTTAATCCAGACGGAAGAAGAATGGGATATACAAATAACGGACCAGGTAGACTTACTTTATATAGTCAAGTAGGAAGAGGACTTGATATAAATAGGTGTTGGCAAACAGGAAGTTCATATACAAGATATACCGATTCAAGAAACTATAATGGTACAGCAGGATTTCAAGCTTATGAAGCAGCAGCATTAAGAGACTTTATGCTATCACACAAATCTACTTCAGGACAAACAGTGGTTGTAGATTTACATGGATGGGAAAATCAATTAATAGGAAATGAACAAATTGCAAATTATTACAAAGCATATATCCCAACATGTTCTACTAGAAATTATGGCGTATACGGAAATCAATATATAGTATCTTGGGCAAGACAAAATTTAGGAGCAAAAGCAACTTTAGTAGAATTTCCAAAAGCAAATAGCCCAGCACAAGTAGATAGTATGGGACTATCTAGCAAGTATATAAATGCAACATTACAAATGCTAAGAGAGGTATAGCAATATGAATAAAAAGAAAAAAACTATAAGTATATGTATAATAGTATTAATAATATTAGTAATAGGATTATTTTTTATAATAAAAAATTGGAACAACCAAAAAGAACAGTCAAAAGAAAGTAACAATAATCAAGAAGAGTCATTCGAGGAGTTCAAAAATAAATCAATAATGTATGATGAACAAGCAGATTTAGAAGAATTGAAAAAAGAATATAATATAACAGGTCCAAATGAAATTTATGAAATACAAACTGAATATGATGGAAGAAAGGCTGTAGTAGTAAAACCAGAAATTAATTATAAAACAGCATTTGAAGGAATCATAAAAGAATCAGTTCTAGATTTTTCGGAAATAGATAGTTACTTTGAAGAAAATTATCCTAAAGAAGATGGAATTTGGATAGATGAAAATAGCCGAGAAAGAATAATAAATTATTTAAATAATACAGAATTATTAAATAATGAATATTCAATAAATGACGATGGATTTTTACAAATAAATAAAAATGAAAATGGCACTGAAATGGATAAAGATATTGAAGAAGCAGTTAATTCAGATAAATTAAATGTGATTTCAATATCTGGAACCTGTTATATGGTAGACCCTGTTACAGGTGATATCGTAAGAAATCCATATGAAGACTTAAATAGTACTCAAACATATGAGTATTTTGAATATGAAGATGATAAAATCATCTTTGTAACTGAAAATATAAATAAAGAATTAACAGAAGACGAAATTTTTGAAAGTATTATTAAATTAATTAACAATATGTAAAATGTCAGAAAACACAAACTCACTTGAATTTCAATATTAACAGGGAGTATTTAAATTATAAATTAAAGTATTTAATATTAAAAAATTATATAAAATTTATAATATTAATTTTAATAAAAATAAAAAGAAAGGAAGGCGCAAAAAATGGGAAAATTCAAAAAAATAGAAACAACTATTGATGGTGTATATATAATAGAACCAACAGTATTTGGAGATAACAGAGGATATTTCATGGAAACATATGCACAAAAAGATTTTGAAGAAATAGGTTTAAATTACAACTTTGTACAAGACAACCAATCAAAATCAAAAAAAGGAGTATTAAGAGGTTTACACTTCCAAAAAGAAAACACACAAGCAAAGCTTGTAAGATGTATAAAAGGTGAAGTATTTGACGTTGCAGTAGACTTAAGACCAGGAAGCAAAACATATGGAAAATGGGAAGGTGTAATACTAACAGAAGAAAATAAAAAAATGTTCATGATACCAAGAGGATTTGCACATGGATTTCTAGTATTATCAGACGAAGCAGAATTTGCATACAAATGTGATGATGTATATAATCATGATGCAGAAGGTGGACTAAAATGGGATGACCCAGAAGTTGGAATAAAATGGCCAATGGAAGGATTAAAACCAGAAGAAATACTAACATCAGAAAAAGACGGAAAATGGCCAACACTAGCAGAACTAAAAAACACAGACTTATTCAAAAATTTATAAATTACCATTTTGGGGACGCGTCCAAAAAGGGAATTTATTTACTAAAATACAAATTAAATAAAAAATAGGAAATTCCCTTTTTGGACGCGTCCCCAAAATGGAAAAAAGGAGAAATATGATTGAGATAGTAAAGGCAAAAGAAGTTTTTAAACAATATATATCAAATTATGATACTAAAAATGGAAGAATTAATTTAAAAATTATACATACATATCATGTTGCTGAAAACTCAAAAATGATAGCAAAAAATATAGGTTTAAATCAAGAAGAACAAGATTTAGCTGAATTAATAGGCTTATTACATGATATAGGAAGATTTGAGCAAGTTAGGTTATATAATAGCTTTAATGATAAAGAAACTGTAGACCACGCAAGTAAAGGATTAGAAATTTTATATGCAGATAAACTTATCAGAAAATATATAAAAGATGATAAATATGATGCAATAATATACAAATCAATAGGAAATCACAATAAATTACATATTGAAAAAGGATTAACAGAACAAGAACTATTGCATACCAAAATTATAAGAGATGCTGATAATATTGATATATATAGAGGATTATTAGAACAAAAAATTGAAGACTTTGGAAAATTTGGAACTGAAGATATATCTAAAGAAGTGTTAACACCATATTTTTACGAAAGCTTTAGAGAAGAAAGGTTATTAGAATATGACAAAGCTAAAAATGATATGGATATAATGGTAGCAATAATTGCACATATATTTGCATTGGAATTTGATGAAAGTCTGAGAATAATAAAAGAAAATGATTATATTAATAAATTTGTCAAAAGATTAAATTGTCAAGATAAATATACAAAAGAAAAAATGAATGAAATAGCTAAAATGTCAAATGAATATATAAGTAAAAAATTAAAGTAAAGGGACTAACCTTAAGAAAGGATTGATAGAAAAAATGAAAAACAATATTTTAGTAACAGGAGCAGCAGGTTTTATAGGAGCAAACTTTGCAGAATACTTTGTAAATAAACATCCAGACTACAATGTAATAGTTGTAGACAAATTAACATATGCAGGAAATTTAGCAAATTTAAAGAAAGTGCAAGATAAAATAACATTTATCCAAGCAGATATATGTGACTTTGAAAAAATGAAAGATATTTTTGATAAATATGATATAAATGGTGTAATTCACTTTGCAGCAGAATCACATGTAGATAATAGTATAAAAAATCCATTTGTATTTACACAAACAAATGTAATAGGAACACACACATTATTAGAAACAGCTAAACAAAAATGGGGAGAAGGAAGTACTAATAAATTTGTACATATATCAACAGATGAGGTATATGGCTCACTAGGAGAAGAAGGATATTTTACAGAAACATCACCAATAAAACCAAGTAGCCCATATTCATCATCAAAAGCAAGTTCAGATTTAATTGCTCTTGCATATAAAGAAACTTATAAAATGAACATAAATGTAACAAATTGTTCAAATAACTATGGACCATATCAACATAATGAAAAATTAATTCCGCATATGATTAAATTAGCATTAAAAGACGAAAAACTACCAGTATATGGAACAGGAAAAAATATAAGAGACTGGTTATATGTAGAAGACCATTGTGAAGCAATAGATTTAGTATTTCATAATGGAAGAGCAGGAGAAAGATATAATATTGGTGGACACAATGAAAGAAGAAATATACAAATAGTAAAACTAATATTACAAAGATTAGGAAAATCAGAAGATTTAATCGAATATGTAGAAGATAGAAAAGGTCATGATTATAGATATGCGATAGATCCAACAAAAATAAAAAATGAATTAGGTTGGGAACCTAAAACAACATTTGAAGAAGGAATTGTAAAAACTATTGACTGGTATTTAGCAAATCCAGAATGGTTAAATTAAAAAAACAGGATAATTATATTTGAAGAAATTAGTGTAAAAGAGAAAATAATATTATAGATTTCATTAATTATTTTGCTAACATTAAAGAATAAGTAAATTCTAATTAATAAAAATCTATAATATTATTTTCTCTTTATTGTTAAATTAAAGAGTTAAAGTAATTAGTTTTTATTTTTTCTTGAATATAATAACCTTACTAAAAACATAATTCAAAATAATAACCATAATTTGAGTAACAATTTTAGCAATAATATCATTAATACCAAAAACATTAATCATCAAAGCAAAAGTTCCAACATCACATAAAATACCAGAAAGAACTCTACAAGCAAAAAAATAAACTATTTCTTTAAAGAAATCCTTCTTATTATTAGTTTTACTTTCAAATACAAACAATTTATTAGTTATATAAGCAAATAAAACAGCACAAAACCATGATAAGCCACTACTTGTAACCTCTTCAATACTTACAATTCTAGCAAAAATAAAATAAGAAACAAAGTTAACCACTGTAGACAAACCACCAAATACTAAATAATTTATAACTTCCTTATATTCAAAATATAATCCTTTTATCACTTTAAAATTAAGATTTTTTAAATTTACATCACTTAACTTAATTTTTTCAACATCATTTTTCATCCCAAAATCATCCTTTTTATTAATTTTTTCCATTATATCATAATATATATACATGTCAAATAGCACTAGGGCTGAATAGTAATCGTCTATGAATTCTAGTTGACATTGAAATTTTAATTGTTAAGGACTTTTTAAAATTTCACCAAACAAAATTTTAAAAGTAACTAAGG
>CAMMNR010000026.1 GCA_946498265.1 uncultured Clostridium sp.
TTTGTATCTGCCATTACTTCTATTTCTTTTATTTTTATTCCTAATATTGCATTTAGTAAATCCTTTAAAATACTTTCATTTCCTTTTTTGGCAAATATTCTTTTAAATATGTAATCATTTGTTACTTTTATTTGTGTTTCTTCTTTCAAATTTTTCCTCCTTTATTTTATCAGATTTTTTTAGTTTCTTCAATACTTATAAGTAAATTTTTATTTTGATATTTTTTTGGAAATTTTATAATTATTTTAATGATATTAAGATCAAATAATGATTTAGAATTATTTTTTAATTAAACATATATATTTATAATTTTTATATCTTTTGATTGAAAAATTTATGATTTTAATTTATTTTATTGTATAAAAGATTTTTAGTATATCTTATGAATGTCAAAATGTATACATAAAAAATAGAAAACTTTAAAATATTTATGTTTTTTATATTTTTTTGGAATAGAAATTTATTGAATTATAAATTATGTTAATAATATAACATCTTATTTACTAAAAATCAAGTAAAATCGTTCGACTTTTTTCGACATCATAAAATTTAATATTTTAAAAAGTAACCTCAATCATTAGATTTCTTTACTTTATCTAATAATTGAGGTTTTATCTATTGGAATCCTAATTTTTTTAATTGAGATTTAATAACAAATAACATTATTAAAACTATGTTTATTTGATTCTTCTATGTATTTTTCTTCCATATTGCATATAAAGTGACTGTTGAACCATCTACACTTAAGTTTTTAACTTTTGCATTATCTGCATATGTAGGAATTGTTGCATTAGCATCTTTACTCCATCCTATAAATGTGTATCCTTCTCTTGTAAATACATTTTGTCTTAAAGTTCCAAATCTGTTACATGTAAAGCTTGAATTACTCATTGAGCCTGTTCCATTATTAGCATTATATTTTACTGTATATGAACGATTATGCCATGTTGTTGTTGTTGATGTATGTCCTGGGCAATATGTTTCAGTATGTCCTGGACAATATGTTTCTTGATGACCTGGACAATCTACTGTAACTGTATGAGAAGTCGTTCCAGAAGTACTTCCTGTTTTAAGACTCTGTTTACTAGTCCAATGAGTTGAATATGCTCCTGTATTACATTTGTCACACCAATAATAATAAATATTCCCTGTTCGAGTTGTTGTCCCATTACAAGTATACCCATAATATTCATAATAGTTATAAAAGGTATGTAAAACTTCTGATCCATCTGGATATCCTATTGATACGTGTTGATACGCTGTTTGTGAAGTACGAGATATGTAACCTATTGTATGTGTATGTGTCTCTGTATGATTATCACAATAAGTTGTCCTTGTCTTACATCCATAGCAATAAGTTGTTCTTGTCTTACATCCATAGCAATAAGTTGTAGATGTAGAATTAGAACTATATTGTCCAACTCTAGAAGAATAGTTATTTATATTAATACTCTGTTTAGCAACCAAATTACTATCATCTTTTACATAGAAATAGTATGTTCCATCTGCTGCAATTTCATATTTTAATGTTGTTTGTTCTGTTGTCTTATCTATTGGTATCCAACCTGTAGAATTTTCTGTTAAGTTAGATTCTGTTGAAAATTGGAAAGCTGAAATTCCACTTCCATCATCTTTAGCAACTGCAATTAAATTAGTTGGTGTACTTATATTACTGCTTGTATTTTCTTGTTTTAAACTAATTATTGTAGGTGATATATTATCAACCCATTGTGCATATAAAGTTATTGTTATTCCATTTTCTGATGTTATATTTTTTATTTGTGCTCCATTAGCATAACTTGTTCCTGTTCCATCTGGACTTGTATTCCATTCTTTAAATGCATACCCTGTTTTTGTGTATCCATTTGTTGTTAAAGATTGTTCTAAATCATATTTATGTGTACTATCAGCTGTAGTTCCATCTGTTGCACCGTTTCCATCATATTTAATTGTATATGTATTTACTTCTCTTATTCCTTTTGCTGTTAATATTAGATTTCCTGCTGGCATTGTAAATGTATAATTCTTAGTTTTTGTATATTCTTCTCCATCACTTATTGTCCAATTGTTCCAAGTAGAGGTATAGCCTTCTTCTTCTTTTAAAGTTGCATCTATTGTTACATTTTGTCCAAATTTATATATTGTAATATCTTTCCTTTATTTTAACTGCAACAGCAAACCCTAGAACTCCTAATATTCCTATTAGAATAATAGTTTTTACAAAATCCCCTGTAAATGGTAATTTGATTTGCGATACTGTAGTATCATTGTTTACATTATTTTCATTATTACTATTATTGTTCATTTCATTATTTGAATTGGTGGTATTATTGCTATTGTTAGAGTTATTATTGTCATTTTCTTCATCTCCTATTATTTCAAAAGATATTGTGTGTGTTCCTGTGTAATTTCCTATTCCATTTATGGTTATAGTAGCTTGTCCCACTTCTATATTATTAGAATAAAATATTTCATAATCTTCATTTTTTACTAATATTTTTCCTTCAGTATCTTTAATTTCCAATTCTGGTTCTATTTTTTCTCCTGTATATATCTGGTCATTTATTTCTGGAAAATTACATTCATTAATATCTGTTTTTTCTCCAGAAACTTGCAATAAATCTATTATTGTATCTGCAATAACCTTATGTCCTGCCACATTAGGATGTGGGTCTATATTAAAATCTGTTAAACTTATATTCACATTAGTTAATCCTTGTGTATTAAATTTGTCATGGATTTTTGCAATTTCATAATCTGTTGTGTTTGAATTTAAAATTTCATTCATTTGACTTATATATGTCTCTACATAATCACTAAAATTTATTGTTTCTCCTGAACTTACTAATGGAATTTCTACTCCATAAAATGGATTATAAAATTCTGTTACTATTATTCTTGCACTCGAATTTAAAGTTCTTAATATTTTTACAATATTGTCCCAATTCTGTTCATATCCATTTATAGCTTGTAGAAACATATCTCTTGTTTCTTGTGTAGTTAATGATGTATAAAAATCTTTTATCATTGTTATTTTTTCTGTTGCAGAAGCATTTGCAAATGCTTCTTTTAATTCCGGTATTATATCTACTACTTCATCTTTGTTTAATCCAAATGCTTCACAAGCTATTTCTTGTATTCTTCCTAGTAAGTCATTAGACCCTATCGATATAGTAATTAAATCTGCCTGTTTAATTTGTGTTTCATATGTATTACCTTGCAATAACGCTAAAAATTCTGTACTATTCATTCCTGATACTGCAAGATTTTCATAATTGCAATCTAATTCTTCTGATACTAATGCTACATATCCATTATTAGTATCTTCTAATCCATATCCTTCTGGAATACTATCTCCAAATGCTATATAATTTTCAACTTGCATTGTTTCCGCACATACTTTTAATGGACTTATTAAATATGCAATAAATATTAATATAACTAAAACAAATAATATTTTTCTTCTCATTACTTATTCACATTCCCTCCTAAGGTAGAAATCTTGATTAGAAAAATTGTAATAACCTTTCAAGCTTTTTCCCCTCTTAATTATACTGTTACATTATAATTTTAATTCATATTTTATTTTTTGTAAATATTAGAAAATAGCTAATGATATCAACTATTAGCTATTTCTAACAAATTATTGATTATTATTTTTTAGTTACATTTTCATTACACAACTATTACACAAATTAAGATTCTCTTCTCCAATAGAATAAATATTGTTGTGCTAAACCTGCTAAACTCCCAAACTTTTCTACAGCAATCTTTTCTATTTGTTTTTTATTAACCTTTGTTTCATCCTCATTTTTTATATATAAATCATTCATTACTCTTCTTACCCATACATCTATTGGAAAAACCTCAAATCTCTTTAAAGTTGAAAATAATAATATACAATCAGCTACTTTAGGCCCTACTCCTGATAATCGCAATAGTTGTTCTCTTACTTCTAAAGTATTTTTATTATTTTTCATCAGCTCTAAATCGACTTCTTTATCTAATATCATTTTTGTCGTTTCATATAATCTTACATCTCTAAATCCTAGTCCTAAACTTCTATACTCTTGAACTGTAACATTTTTTAATTGTTCTGGTTTTGGAAATGTATAATAATTTTTTCCATCCCATTCAATTTTTTCTCCATATTTTTCAGAAAGTCTTTCTATTATTCCTTTTATACGTGGAATATTGTTATTAGCTGAGATAATAAATGATATTATAGTCTCCCATAAATCTTGATTTAATATTCGTATTCCTTTTCCGTATTCTATACTTTTTTTCATATTATCATCTATTTTAGCAAGCTCATTCTTAATTTTTTCATAATCTCTATTTAAATCAAAATAAAATTCAATTGTAGATTTTATATCTTTTTCACATATTCCTTTAAATATGATTTTATTATTCTCTTTCTTTACATTTACTACGTTTTTTTGAAAAACACCTGTATAACTATTGTCTTCTTGCTTATTCCATCTAAAACATTGTCCACAGTCAAATATGTCTCTTAGTTCAAATGAATCTTGGTTTTCTATTATATATTGTTGTTCTTTCATTTTTACTTTCTTCATCCTTTCAATTTTATAAAATTATTATACTATTTTTTTTAGCATTTGTACATAGGGGACGTTCCTTCGATCCCGAAAATTAGGGACAAGGGGACGGACCTTAGGCAATTTACCATTTTGGGGACGCGTCCAAAAAGGGATTTTTAAAATTAAATCATATTAATTAAAAACAAAAGTATAATATATAAATTTCATTAATTACGAATGTGAATGAAGGAATATTATAAATTCTTTAATCATCAAGTAGGAGAATCTCAAACTTGCTTTGAGAGGTGCCTGCTTGATAATTTTAGAATTTATTTATTCTGTAATGTTAGCCGAGTAATTAATGAAATTTATATATTATACCTTTGTTTAATTTAAAATCTTTTCAAGAAAATTCCCTTTTTGGACGCGTCCCCAAAATGGTAAATTGCCTAAGGTCCGTCCCCTTGTCCCTAATTTTCGGGATCGAAGGAACGTCCCCTAATCAAATATTTTTAAAACCATATCCTACTACTTCTCTTGAGTTTGTCACAATTATAAAACATTCCGGGTCTACCTTTTTTGCTATCATTTTTATATGACTAATATCTCCTCTACTAGCTGCACACATAAGTACAAGTTTATCTTTATTACTATACATCCCTTTTCCCAAAAGCCCTGTAACTCCTCTTTGTACTTTTCCTACTATTTGCTTTGAAATTTCTTCACTTTTGTCTGATACTATTAGCATTAATTTTGTAAAATATATTCCTTCGAATAATATATCTATTATTTTCCCCATAATAAATAAACTTATTGCTGAATACAAACCTACTTCTATTTCTTTAAAAAATATCATATTCAATCCAACTATAACTATATCTATAATAGTAATAATATTTGCCACTCTTATTGTAGGTTTGTATTTTTTTACTACATTTCCTACTAAATCGCTTCCTCCTGTTGATGCATCTGCTTTTAATATTATTGCTGTTCCTATTCCTATTATTATTCCACCATAAATACATGCTAAAAACCTATCATTTGTTAATGGTTCTAACTTATCAAAAAAATCTATAAATATTGATAAAGATATAGTACCTACTACAGATTTTAGAAAAAATATTTTTCCAATTTTAAATATTAAAAATACAAATAAAGGGACATTTATAATTAACATTGTTGTTCCCATTGGAATATTTAAAAGATAATATGTTATTGTTGCAATTCCTGCTATTCCTCCTGAAGATAGTTGATTTGGTAATAAAAATAGCGAAATTCCTATTGCTATTATTAAAGAACCTAATATGGTTTCTAATATTTGAAATATAATTTCTTTGAGATTATATTTTTCTTCTTCCTCCATACATAAATCACCTTTATTACAATTATTTGTAAATAAAGGTGATTTTATACTTTTATAATCTATTTTTACTTCTTAACGGTTTCTTTTTCTTCTAAAAAGTCATTATATGTTTTTGTTATTTCTATTTTTGATTTTCCTTGTTTTAAATTTTCATCTTGCTTTAATACAAGATCTACATCATACAATTCTTTTAATTTATATACATTTTCTTTTTTATGTCCAATTACATTATTACTATCAATTGGATTTACTGTAACTTCTACTTCTTTTACTTTTACATTTAATTTTTTTATCTTTCCTACTATTGAATCATACCACATACCTGATTCGACTAGCTGTCTAAATGCTGGATGATATGGACCTGCAACTACTTGACTGTTTTTTTCATTTGGTTCAGTTATTTCATCCGTATTTTGTAATCCTACTCTTATTACATCTATTTTTTTATCTACAAACATTCTAACTAATTCTTTGCAAATTTCTACTGCTTGTACTAATGGTAATGGTTCATATACTCCCTTTTTATATTCTTCTTCTAATTTAGTATTTTTTACAACTAAAACTGGATATATTCTTACCATTTTAGGCTTTAATTTTATTAATTCTTTAGCTGTGTTTAATTCATCTATTTTTGTACTTTCTGGTAAACCTACCATCATTTGATGTCCTAATTTAAATCCATACCTTCTTATTAATTTTGATGCTTTTTTTACATCACTAAAATTATGGCCTCTGTTAGCTCTATGTAAAATATAGTCACTCGCTGATTGAACACCTAATTCAATAGTTTTTACTTTATATCTTTTTAGTCTTTTTAATATTTGTTTATTTATTGCATCTGGTCTAGTTGATATTCTAATACTTTCTACTTTTCCAGCTTCTATATATTCATATGCTGTTTGTAATAATTCTTCTTGTTTTTCTTCATCAATTGCTGTAAAACTTCCACCAAAAAAAGCTATTTCTATTTTTCCATCTGCTACGTCAACATTTGCTAGGTAATTGTCTATAATTTTTTTTGCTTTATCTTTTGTCATATTATCCTTTTGTCCACTTATTGCCTTTTGATTGCAAAATATACAATCATTTGGACACCCTAGGTGTGGAACAAATATTGGTATTATATATTGTTTTTTCATAGATTACCTCTTTTCTACTTTATATTTTCTAAAGCTTTTTTTGCTGCATGCATATGTGCATCTTTTTTACTTCTTCCTTCCCCTTTTGCAAGTACTTTTCCATTACATTTTACCTGTGCTTCAAAAACTTTATTATGGTCTGGACCAATTTCTTTTGTTATTTCATATTCTATTTTCACATCTCCATGTTCTTGAAGTTTTTCTTGTAATACTGTTTTATAATCTTTGATTCCCACATGTTTTGTTGCATATTCTATTTCTTTTTTCAAATTATTTACTATGAACTTACTTGCTTGCTGTATGCCACTATCTAAATATATTGCTGCTATTACTGCTTCTACACTATCTGCTAAGATTGCCGGTCTCTTGTTTTCCCCTGTATGAAGTTGAGATTTTCCAAGATACAAGAAATCACTAAAATTATGCAATTTTGCTATTTTGTATAAACTTTCTTCACATACGACTGTAGCTCTAACTTTAGTCATTTCTCCTTCTTTTAGATTTGGATAGTTTTTGTATATATACTTACTTGAAACAAATTCCAAAATACTGTCTCCTAAAAATTCTAATTTTTCATTACTTTCAACTTTATTCTCATATGCATATGATTTGTGTATTAGGGCTTGCTTTAATAAACTTTTGTTTTTAAATTTGTACCCTATATTTTGTTCTAATAACTCTAAATCCATGTTTTCACCTCCTTTTTCTATTTTATAAATATTACAAATCTATTATATACCATTTTACAAATTTTGCAAGCAATTGACGAAAAATTTCATATTTTAATAGCATAATTAGTTATTTATTAATCAAGTAGTATTTGATAAATTTTTAAGTTTATCTGTCAATATAATTTTCAAAGAAACTTTAAATAAATTTTACGGCTCCCTTCCAAACACGGATGTTTGAACGCTTTCCATAAAATTTATTAATAGTTTCTAATTCAATTAATTTCCATCAAAACTTAAAAATTTATCAAATACTACTTGACTAAAAAATAAACCAGAATAAAGATATTTAGAAATATTTTCTATATACAATTTTTTTGTCAATTTTTATGGACATATCTTGTTTAATATTATATAATAATGTTGTATAAATTTATATTTTGAAAGTGAGAAATAATATGTTAAAAGATCAAATACCTTCAAACTATGAAAATAGAAATTTATCTGAAGTTTTTAAAGAATTGCAAGCTATGCAACTTCCGAATTCTTCTAACAACGTTAAGATAAATCAAAAAACTAAAAAACATAATAACAAAATAAAAACACCAAAATTTAAATCTAAGAATCATTCTTTTCATATTAATACTTCTTTTTTACATACTATAACAAAATTAGGAATACCTAATATATTACTAATTTTATTAGTTTTTATACTTGGTATAGCTACATTTTCTCCTAAAAATAATATCTTTGCTGAAAGTTATGCTAAAGAAGAAGTTCCAACAGAAGCTTCAGAATATGAACTTAATAGACACCGTTTAAATGTACAAAATATAATATCTGAAAATTCTGGTATGGATAGAGTAAAAGAACAAGTAGAAGAAGAACGTGATGTAGAGTTTGAAACTACATATAATAATAATCCATCTCTTCCAAAAGGTGAGGAAATTGTAATTCAAGAAGGGGCTTTGGGTAAAGATAAAGTTAATGTTGTAAAAACCTATGAAAATGGAACTTTTGTAGAAGAAATAATTCTAAAAAAAGAAAATATACAAGCACCTGTTCAAAAAATAATTGATTTAGGTACTTCTGAATTCTTAGCTAAACATAGAGTACATTTAGGTGACACAATGTATCTTCTAAATGATGTAACATTAAAGAGTTCTACAGAATCTAATGCTACTGATGTTGCTGAAATAAAGAAGAACTTAGATGTAAAATTATTAGAATTACCAAGTGAAGAATGGTGTAAAGTTTCTTTCGATGGTATTGAAGGATATATGCAAACTAAAAATCTGACATCAGCATATACTACACCAAGTATTGTTGAGAAAAACAGAATTCAAAGAATTTTAATTAAAGTAAATATAGATATGGAACTAAATAAAACTAGTGGTTTAACTTTAAATGACTACAAAAAAATATTTACTGGAATTTCTAATGATACTAATAAAATTTTTGAACAAAATTATGATGTATTCTATAACATTGAAAAGAAATATAATATTAATGGTATATTCTTAGCTTCTATAGCAATACATGAGAGTGCTTGGGGAACTTCACAAATAGCTAAAGATAAAAATAATTTATTTGGATATGGTTCTTATGATGAAACTCCTTATGAATCTTCATTTGAGTTTGAATCATATGAAGAAAGTATTGAAACTGTAGCTAAATCTTTAGTTAAATATTATTTAAATCCATCTGGTACAAAAATATATGATGGAGAAACTGCAAGTGCTTGGTACTACAATGGTCCAACATTACAAGGTGTAAACACTAGATATGCAAGTGATAAAGATTGGTATAAAAAAGTATATTCTTATATGGAAATGCTTTATAACAGATTAAACTAAAATAAGTATTATTTAATAGAAGACATTTTTTCACTAATGAAAATACGCTTCTATTAAATAAAGAAAGGAAATTTTAATTATGAGAAAAAAAATAAAAATAAAAAATGAAAAAACTATTATTACTATTTTCATAATTGCTTTACTAATATTGTCCTTTCTTTATTATCATCTAATATTTTACAAAATCTATGCAAAAAATACTTTTGCAAATGATGCTGTAAATATTGCTGAACAAAATGAAAATCCGATTTTCACTGTACAAAGAATTTTATTATATAGTAGTGCAACAGCAATTGATAACACAAAAGAACAATCTTTAGAAAATATTAGTATCTCTCAATTTAGTGATATTGCAATCTACATTGATAATACTAGTACTATTTCTGAGCTTACTGATGAAAATACAATCAAAGAGCTTTATATAGACAATATTAATATTAATTCTGATATTGAAAATGGTGAAAGATTTATAAATTACAAAAACCCTTTAGATTTTGGTGAATATAAAGAATTAAATAAAACTGATAGAATAGATTTTAAAATTATAAATACTAATTCACAAAATGAAAATAGTAATTATTCAGAACCTACTTTTTACACAGATTGTTCTAATCCTATATCATTAGGATATATGAATAAAGATTTATTAAAAAATTATTCAGTTTCTCCAGATAAGAAAACAGTTTCTTTTAATGGAAAAGTTCTTCAAGAAGCCAATGTTAATTTAGATGATTTAAAATGTTCTATTAGTTTTACAATTAATATAGTTAATAATTTAAATCAAAAATTTGTACATACTATGTCAATAGATCTAGATTTAAATGATGATAATGGTGGAATATATAATGGATATGTATACAAAGGAAAAAACTTAAATGGAATTGAAAATAGCTTTTTTAAGGAAATCTAATTTATAGATTTCCTTATTTATTTAAGTTTTTTCATCTCCCTTTTTCTTCATATTTACTTCAAATTCTTCCCATGATTTACTAAATTTATGATTAGCAAACATATCTTTTAATCCTGTTATTTGCTTTAATCTTATAATTTCATCTAATTCCATTCCTAAATGTTTTGAAATTTCTTTTTCTGTCCATCCACTTTGCGTCAAAGATAGTACTATATGTGACATATCTATTATTTGATGTGTTCCTCTTGCTCTATTGTGTCTGATTGTGCTTGCCATACGATTTTCTAAATCTTTATCTATTGTTACTATTGGTATTTGCTTTAAATTAAAATACTCTTTAGCACATCTATATCTATGGAAACCATCAACAACAATATATTTATCATTTTTTTTATCATAATATGTAACTATTGGTTGTGTGTACCCATCTTCTTCAATTGAATGTTTTAATAATTGCATTTCTGGTGGTGCTACTTTATTTGGATTGTAATCATTTGCGACTACTTTTTCTATGTCTACCATCTTTACTCCTAAAACTGGAAATTGTATTTCACTCATTTTTATGCCTTCTTTCTCATATCATAGCTAATCTATTATTTTGCTCAGCTAATTCATCTTTTTTCCCTTCTTCTTCTGTGTCATCTTTTTCACTATTTTTTCATCATTTTCTTGATTTTCTTCTTCATCTTCTTTCATTTTAGATGTGTAAATTACAACAAAATTTTTATAACTTTCTCCCTCTAAAAATTCAAATCCTAATTTTCTATATAATTCTAAATACAAATTTGTTACTATACTACTTGATATTTTTCTTTCACGCATTATTTCATTTAATAATTCTTCAAGATATTTTTCTTTTATTGTGTATATATTTTTGATTGCATTTCTTTCTATTGAAACAAATGCAACTGGTCTTTCATCGTAAATATATATATACCATGTTTTATATGGATCATCATAAATCCTATCATTTGTTTGCTTTTCTACTATTCTTGATCCAAAAAATTTTCCCATATATTTATAAAAATCTTCATCCTTATTTGTCATCTTTAAAATCATTCTTCTACTCCTTCTATGCTTGCGTAGCTATAACTTTTTGTAATGTTGCATCATCTGTTTTTGTTTTCTTATTTAATAAATTATCCCATTTATGAATTAAAATTTGTAATTCTTTATCATCATTTTTTGTTGGTGCAAAAGATAATCGTTTTAAATAAAAATCATTCTTTTCTATTGCTCTTGCTATTCTTCTCCATGAAATTGCTTTTTTTTGATTTTCTAGTTTACACTCTGCTGTATCTGGTATATCCTTTACTTCTACTCCATATTTATTTTTATACCAAATCATAAATTTCTTTATTTTTCTGTAATAATGCCTCATTAAGTCATAATTATATATTCCTATACTCTCTAACAAAAATATCGAATACTCTTGCCAAGTCATAAATTCTGGTTTACATGATTTTATATTTCCTAGTGCTGTTGTTTTACAATAAATATTACCAAAATTAACTCCATTTACTCTATTTAGTATTTTTCCCCATGTTTCATATTCTAAAGCCCTAAATTGATTTAAACCATTTTTTTGGTCATCACCAAAAGGCTGACACAATCTTTGTTCATAAATACTTAAACCATTTTTGTACATTAGCTCATAAATATAATTAAATTTAAAATCCAATTTACTTACTGCTCCCCATATGTCCTCGGTTTTCCAATCATATATTGGATAAAAATTATAAACATCTAAATACTTATCATGATATTTTATTTTTGTTGTCCAGTTTAAATTTTTATATGTTACTTTTCTATCTTGAAATGCAATTGTTCTAAATCTATTTAGGCTTTCATCAGTTCTAATTCCTACACCACACGCAACTGAAGTTTTATGTTTTTGTTGGTACCAGTCTGCAAATTGTATTATAAATTCTTCGAATTCTTCTCCTTTAACGAACCAGTCAAATGGACAATTTGACATATTGATACTATCTTTCGGCATATCTCTTACCCATAACTCTTTGCTTTCTTCTTCCCAGCATATCCACTTTGGTTGTAAAACAGATACTGCATTTCTTAAAGCAATTGGTAATGCGACATGATAAAAATCTCTTATTTGCGATAATTGCTTTAATTCTTCAATATGTTGAATTGTATGTTTATATTGAGCCTCAAAATCAATGTATAAAACATCGAACTTCTTATTTAGCTTTTCTGCAACCATATTTGCTAATTGAACCATTACTGAGCTATCTTTTCCTCCACTTACACTGAAATACACATTTTCAAAGTTCTTGAATATAAATTCTAAGCGCTCAAATGCTGCCTCTAAAACATTTTTCTCTAAAAATATTTTTCCCATAATTTTCCTCTTTTCGTGGTGAATTATAACATTTTTGTAATATTTTGGCAAATTTTGTCGCTATCAATTATTTTTGAAAATTCCTCTTTTTTTATTGAATTTCTTCTTCATACTTCCTTTTTCAGGTTAATTTAAAATTATCACTTTAAATGATATTTGTCCTATTTTTTGATATCAGAAATATCAATTCTATATAGAGTTGAATATAAAAATTTAGAAAAAATAAAGGAATTAAGAATAATAGAAAATGAAAAAAATGTAGAAGATTGTGTAAAAGATGGATATGATAAAGTAATGATTCTGTGTATAATAATTATAGGAAATGAAAGCCACAGAAATGTGTGCTACCATATATTTATAGTAAACACCACATAGCTTGGCAGAGCATAATGTGGTGCTTTTTTATTTGCTCAAAATAATAACCAAAGTTATCCCTATGCTGATTTTAATTCTAAACGTAGCTTATCTGCAATCATTGCTATAAATTCTGAGTTTGTTGGCTTTCCTTTAGCAGCAGAAATAGTATATCCAAAAATACTTTCAACTGCTTCTTGTTGGCCTCTTCCCCAAGCTACTTCTATTGCATGGCGAATTGCTCTTTCTACTCTTGATGGTGTTGTATCAAATTTATGTGCAATTTGCGGATATAAACTTTTAGTAATCTGATTTATTACTTCAATATCATTTACAACCATCATAATTGCTTCTCTTAAATATTGATATCCTTTAATATGGGCTGGTACTCCGACTTCATGAATAATATTAGTTACTAATGCTTCTAAATTCTCTTCCTTCTTAATTGCATCATTTGGTAATTCTATGTATTTAGATTTTAAATCTTTTGACAAAAAATTTTGTGATTCTTGATTTGGCTTAAAAAACTTAATTTCTCTAATTCTTTTTATTAATAATTCTATATCAAAAGGTTTTACAACATAATATTCTGCACCTAAATTAACTGCTTTTTGTGTTATTTTATCTTGTCCAACTGCTGATAACATAATACAAATTGGCTTTTTATCCATTTTTATTATATTTATTTTTTCTAATACTCCTAATCCATCTAAATGTGGCATTATTACATCTAATAAAGCTATATCTGGCCTAGTATTTGCAATCATATCGACTGCTTCGTTTCCATCCTTCGCTATTGCGATTACTTCCATATCATCTTGACTATTAATATATGATGACAATGTTTTACTAAATTCCTGATTATCATCAGCAATTAGTATTGTTATTTTTTCTTTCATATCTTTCCTCCTAAAATATTACTGTAAATTTTTTACAATTTGATTATAATATTTTATTCGAGCTTTTGCAATGATATCTGGAAATTTTTTCCAGATATTTTATGAAAGTTATATTTTAATATACTTTATTTATATATTTTATAGATAAACTATTAATTTTTGCTATATTTATATGCTTTTCTCTATAATCTTCTAATAATTTTTCTTTTTTACTTTCCTCTAATTCAATATTACAAACAATATTTTCGCTATAATTAATATTTATTATATTTATCTTATTTTTCTTACAATAATATTTAAAATTTTCAAATTCTGGATATTCTATAGTTAATTCTATTTCATTTCCCAAACATTTTTCTTGTTTTTCGCTTTTTTTTATTGCTTCAATCAAACTATTTGAATATGCTCTAATTAAACCTCCTGTACCTAACAATATTCCACCAAAATATCTCGTTACTATTACTAAAACATTTGCTAAATTATTAGATTTCAAAATGTGTAGCATTGGCATTCCTGCTGTTCCAGATGGTTCTCCATCATCACTTGCTTTCTCCACTATATTCGTATCTTCTACTATTCTATAAGCTACACAATTATGTCTTGCATCATGATATTTCTTCTTTGTTTCTTGTATAATCTTTTCTGCTTGTTTTACACTTTCAACATAAAACAAATTTGCTATGAATTTAGATTTTTTTTCAACTATTTCGGCTTGTACAGCATCTTTTATTGTAGTAAATTCTTTCATTTTTACTCACATTCCTTCCTAATGCACAAATCTTGTTTAAAAAATTTAAATGTAATATTTTCAAACCTTTTCCTCTCCTAATTAATCCCTGCCGTATAACCTGTCGAATATGCTATTTGTAAATTAAATCCTCCTGTATAACCATCTACATCTATAATCTCTCCTGCAAAATATAGATTATCTACTAATTTAGATTCCATAGTTTTTGGGCTAATTTCTTTTACATCAATTCCTCCACTTGTGATTATCGCATCTTCAATTGGTCTAAATCCTTTTATTGTTAAATTAAAGTTTTTTAATAAGTTGACTAGATTTTTTCTTTCTTTTTTATTAATCTCATTAACTCTTTTCTCAGGATTAATTCCGCTTCTACTTACTATTACATCTATCAATTTATGTGGTAATAAATCATTTAGACTATTCCTAAATTGCTTATTTCTTAGATTTGAAAAATCTCTTAAAATCCTGTTATCTAATTTTTCTTCTGATAAAGCTGGTTTTAAATCAATTAATATTTCTATTTTATTATTTCTAAATTTTTCTTTTATATCTTTATATCTTACTAAATGTGCTGATGAACTAAGTATTATAGGTCCTGATACTCCAAAGTGTGTAAAAATCATTTCTCCAAAATCTTCATATATAGTCTTGCCATTTTCTTTATCTAAAATTTTTATTTTTGTATTCTTCAAATTTAGCCCTTGTAAATTTCTACATATGCCAACTTCTAAAATATTTAAAGGAACTAGTGAAGGTTCGATTTTTGTTATATGATGTCCTATATTTTCTGCCATTTTGTATCCATCACCTGTTGAACCAGTTAATGGATAACTTTTCCCTCCTGTTGCTATTATTACTTTTTCAGCATTATATATAATATCTTTATTAGTTTTTACTCCTATTACTGTTTTTGTATTATTAATATCATCTACTAAAATTTCTTTAATTTCAGTATTATATATAATTTTTACATGTAATTCTTTTAGTTTTTTTATGAAACAATTCAATACGTCTTGTGATTTATCTGTTATTGGAAATACTCTATTTCCTCTTTCTTCTTTTATCTGTAATCCTTGATTTTTTAGGAAGTTGATTATATCTAGATTTGTATAATTCTGAAATGCACTATACAAAAATTTGCCATTACCTGGTATATTTTTTATAAATTCACTCATATCTAAAGAAGATGTAATATTACATCTTCCTTTTCCCGTTATTAATAATTTTCTTCCTAATGAATTCATTTTTTCAATTATTATGACTTCATTTTTCTTTTCTGCTGAGGCTATTGCAGACATCATCCCTGCAGGTCCTCCACCTACTACTATTACACGCATTTGATTCATCCTATTCTATTTATTTTTTATGATTATTTGTCATATTAGGTTTATTATTTGCATTAGATTTTTTTGTTCTGTTATTATTTGACATATCAGATTTGCTTGTTTTGTTATTTACTTCTTTTTTTGTATTATTATTTATTTTTTTATCATTACTTAACTTCTTTTCCTTTGCTTTTTTTATAGTATTTTCTAATTCTTTATCAAAAAATTCATCTTCTATTTTTTTATCTTCTTGTTTTTTCTCTCTTTCCTTTTTCTTCTTCCTAGCTTCTTTTTCTTTTTTAGCTACTATTTCTGAATGTTCTACTTTTTCTTTTAAATCATCAAAGAAAAATTCTATTCCAAAATCTTTTTCTTCTTTTTCATCACCTTCATTTATTTGTTCATTTTCTTCTTTTTGATTTATTTGTTTATCATTTTCACTATTATCTTCTTTTTCTGTTTCTACAAATTGCTTTTCTTTTCTACTATCGTTGCTTACTTCTTCTATTTCCTTAATTTCTTTATTTTCCTCTATTTCTTGGCTTTTAGGTTCTTCTTTTATTTCTGTTTCTTCTATTTTGACATTATTTGGATTTTCTATTTTTGTTTCTTTTTCACTATTATCTATTATATTTTTTTCTTCATAATCTTTTTTAGCTTCTATATGTTCTTTAGATGATGAATCTTCATTAATTGCATTTCCATTATTAAC
>CAMMNR010000027.1 GCA_946498265.1 uncultured Clostridium sp.
TGTCTATAGATTTTATTAAATTTATAGATATATTTTTAACCTTCTAGACAAATTGAGATTTATATTATATTCCAATTAAAATCAATTTTAAGACATTTTTTTATTATACTTATAAACTTTTTATCTGTTATTTTAATTTGTCTTTTACTTTTATATTTCATTAATTATCTTATCTAAACTGGAAAAATCAATGAAATCTACTTTTTTATTATAAGTTTCTATCATGGCTCTATTTTCCGCTGTTTGCTTTTCTTGTGATACGTTTTTAACTGCATTATAAAGTAATTTCATCATTGTTTTATGAACAAAATTCAATTTTGAATAATCTATTCCGCCTCTTAAATGAAATATTTTTGCTTTTTCAAAAATTTCCTTTTGTAGTTGATTTTTTATATTATTTCTTATATTATTTATATTCTTTTCATCTGTTGGATCTGCAAGCCCAATTGTAGCCAATATAATTGTTTTATTTAATATATTGTTTAATTTTTTTAGAGTTTTAGACATTCCTAATACTCCACCAGCATACAATCCGCCTAAGTAAATAATTTTATCATAACTATTTATTTCCTTCACCTTTTCAAAAGAAATTGCTTCTATATTTGTTTTCCTTGAAAGTTCTTCTGCATATTGTTTTGTTGTTCCATAATGAGAACCATATATTATAATATTACTCATACTGTACCTCCTAACTTTTCTTATAAAAATCATTTATTTTTTCACTTTTTGAAATAGTTCTTTAATTCTCCCTCATTATATCTTATAAGTCGAATAGCACTTTTTAACGTTTTTGTACAACATAATTTACCATGAACATCAACATATATTAAATCATTTATTCCAGTTATTTCTTTAGCACTGTTTATATCTGTTGCAAGTGATATAGAATCATTAAATTTACATGAATCTACTAAAGTCCTAATATCATATCCTTATATTGGATTAGTTCTCTATCCATATATTCAAATGTTTTTTCTATATTTTTTACTTCTAATTGCTCTAAATATTCTTTTCCAAATCTTTTCCATAATAAGCCTATTGATGAATAATAAATTCCATTCTCTCTTTTCCCATTTCTCTTTTTTTGGTGATGGTCAAATTCTCCGAAAACCTATATCATAAACTAATTTGTTTTCTATATTCAATTTTTCATCTATCTTAGGAACCCTTATTAATACAATATTTTCTCTGATTTTGCTAAGGAATATTGTAGAAATAACATCATCTACATGAAATTTACCAGAATGTGTTACACAATTTGCCTTAGTAATTTGTCCGAGTTAATTGAATATTTTTATATTTGTTTTTCTCCACTTGTATTCTTCCTCCAATGCTATTATATAATGTTTTTTGATAATTCATTCAATATTCAAAAAATTCATATATTAAAAGTTTGTATAACTATTTTTAGGAAAAATTATTCTTACTTGTGTGCCTTTGTCTTTTTCTGAATTTAATTCTATCCCAAGTCCCAGTTTATCACATAACTTTTTACACAAATACAAACCTATACCAGTTGATTTTTTCCCAATTTTTCTTCCATTTTCTCCTGTGAAACCTCTTTCAAATACTCTTGTTATTTCTCCTTTTCTTATACCTATTCCATTATCTTCTATATATAAAATTATTTTATCATTTTTTGATTCAGAATATATTTCTATTTTTTTATCGCTTTCTTTTGAATACTTAATAGCATTTTGTATAATTTGATTTATTATAAAAGTAGCCCACTTGCTATCTGTATATACTTCCTGTTCTAACTCTTTTAGTTCTAGAGTTACTTTTTGATTAAGTAGAGTAGTTTTATTTTTTAATATTGCAGAATTTAATATTTCTTTTAAATTATTTTTTGTTATTATATAATCTTTTTCTACTGCATTACTTCTTGCATAATATAATGCCTGCTCTATATAGTTTTCTACTTTATCTAGTTCTTCATCAATACTTTTTGTTATAGTATTTTTATTATTCTCAATAATCATTTTACTTGCTGCAATTGGTATCTTTACTTCATGAATCCATAATTCTATGTATTCTTTGTAATCTTCCTGAATCTCTTTATACTGATTTACATTTTCAAGCATAGATTTACCCGCTTCTTGTAACGTTCCTTTTAAAATTTTTCCTTCTATAAAATTTGCATCTCTTATTATTTCAGAAATCAAATATTTTTGGTTTAAATCTTCTATGTTATTTTTTAACTGCTTATAATAATATTGTTTATTTTTAAACTCTACAAAAATTGAAATAAATACTACTAAAATAATGATTAATGTAATATAGATTTTAGGTATTATTCCAATATTATAGACAAGTAGCAATATCTCTATACTAATTAATGCTAGCATTACTGAAATGATTAATAATAATTTATCTTTTATAAAATCTTTAAATTTCATTTTAATAAATACCCCTGTCCTCTTTTTGTTTCTATTTTATCTTCTAATCCTAACTCTTCTAATTTTGTTCTTAATCTTTTTATATTTACATTTAATGTATTATCATCAATAAATTCTTCACTTTCCCATAAATAATCCATTATTTCATCTCTTGATACAACTGTATTTTTATGAATACTTAGAAAATATAAAATACTATATTCATTTTTAGTCAAATCAATTTTTTTGTTATCTTTTTCTATTACTCTTTCTGCAATATTTAATGTAAATCCATTACAATCAATTTTCTCCTGATTTATTCCTGAATTTTGATTTCTTCTTAACAGACCTGTTATTTTTGCAAGTAATATTTGTATATTATATGGTTTAGTTACATATTGGTCTGCTCCATAATTCAGACTCATTAATTCATCTATTTCATTATCTCTACTTGTTACCATTATTATTGGTACATTTGATACTTTTCTAACCTCTTTGCATACAAATTCTCCATCTAAATATGGTAAATTAATGTCCAATAGTACTAAATCTGGATTTTCATCTAATATGTCTTGTATTGTGTTATCAAATTTTTCTAGTCCTTTTGCTATAAATCCATTTTTATTTAAAAATGTTTCTAGTTCAGAACGTAATTTTTTATCATCTTCTACAATTAGTATTTTTTGCATTATCTTATCCTCCATAATTGTTCTAATTAGCTATATAAATTAATTTTACTGAAGAAGCGGAATTTATAATTTATATAATTTTTTCAACTAAATTATATTGATTTTTCTTTAAGTATCTATTTGCTATAAGTGCTAATACTCCGAATATTATTCCAAAAATGATAAGTCCAATATATACATTTATATTTCCAAGCCAAATTGCAAGCATTACAATAATTGCTATATTTATCATTGATAAAAGCACTGTAAATACTAAATTAAAATTTTGTTTTACTACAGCATATTCTGAGTCCCAATTTAATTTTGGTCTTTTTAGGTCAACTATTAGCATTAGTATACTTTGTAATATCCCTATTATTGTTGCAACAATAAATAACAAAATAAGTGTTGCTATAGGTAAATGTAAAATATATTGCGCTACACCTAATGTAATAATAATTGTTACTATATTCATTATGATATTTGGTATCATTTTGTAGATAAATTGTTTATATAAAGGTACAGGAATATATTTAATAAATACTGCATTTTCTCCATCTCTTGAAATTGCTGTTATTGAAATATATATAAACATTGTAAAAAATTGCAAAACTCCTAATATTATACAAACTATTATAAATGAATTTGTCTGCATATTACTTAATTCTTGTATCAATTGCTCTGTTCCTACCTCTTCACTATTTATTCCTATAAATACCATTACAATCATTAATATTGGTATTAAAATTGCTGGTAATAAACATTGCATTAAAAATACAGGATTACGTATTAAAATTTTAAATTCTTTACCTATATAACTTTTATATAATTTACCATTTGTGTATTCTTTTTGATCTATTTTTTTATTAGACTTTTTTGCTCCTCCACCAAATAAATTTCCTACTAAACCTTTAAAATAAATCTTTTGTGCGATTGCCATATATATTATAAATCCTAATATTGTAATTCCTACTGTTTTTAATATTTCTATTATAGCAGTAGTAATAGAATTTGATGTTAATGCTTCAACTAAGTAATCTAATGTTGGAAAATATCCTTTTACAAGTTCAATCATCCCATTTGCTTGTACTACCATTTGTGCCATTTCTTCATTTGACATATCTTCTTTCATATTACTAGTTGATAGTGATACACCTATAATTATTATTATAAGTATTAATGATGCTATTAGTTGAAATTTGTTTTTGTTTTTAGTTAATCTTGCAAAACTCATTATAACCATTACTAAAATGCTAATTAATAATATTGGTAAAATAGGCATTAAAATAACTGCTAATACCATTGTTATGTAAAAAAGTGCTCCTGCACCTGTCAAAATGCCATATAATATAAGAGGTATTAATCCTATTAAAAATATGATTACATATTCAGCTATTAACATTACATTTGTTCTTGCCAATATTATTTGATATGGTTTTAGTGGTAATGGTAATAGGTATTCATTATCTTTAGTAAAGTATAAAATATTAATACTTGAAAATATAGTTTGTATTACTGATATTCCTAATACCATAAATAAAATCATACCTATAAAAGTGGTTTCTTGATGTATTATTTTTAATCCATCTATTAAATTATAGCTTAAAAATATAATAATTCCGGCAAAATATGCAAATAGTATTGCATATATTAAATTAGAAACTATCTTGCTTTTTGTTGAAGATATGCCCATTTTCATATTCATATCAGCAAAAGAATTTTTAAGAAATATTTTTGTTAATTCTACTACTTTTTTCATCTTTTTTATCCTTGTAAATATATTTAGGTTTTTAAAAGGTCACCCATAAACCTTTCCTAATATTTAATTGTTTTCACTTTTTTCTGTTATCTCTAAGAATAATTTTTCTAATGATGTTTCTTCTTTAAATTTCTGTTTCATTTCATCAAATGTTCCTACAAATACTAATTTCCCCTTATTTATTATACCTACTCTATCACATAATTTCTCTGCTACCTCTAACACATGAGTTGAAAAAAATACTGTTTTTCCTGATTTTGCATGTTCTCTCATCATCTCTTTTAAATCAAATGAAGATTTTGGATCTAAACCTGTCATTGGCTCATCTAATATCCAATTTTTAGGTTCTGAAAGTAATGCCCCACATATTACTATCTTTTGTCTCATACCATGAGAGTAACTTTGGATTTCATTATTCAATTCATTATATATTTCAAATTTTTTTGTTAATTCTTCAATTTTCTCTTTTCTTTTATCTTTAGGTACATCATATACATCTGCCATAAATGTCAAATATTCTATTCCTTTTAATTTCAAAAACATATCTGGACTATCTGGTACAAACCCAAAATTCTTTTTTGCTTCTAATGGTTCTTGCTTTATGCTTTTTCCATCTATTAAAATATCTCCTTCATCCATATTTAATATTCCTGTCATCATTCTAATTGTTGTCGTCTTTCCTGCTCCATTTGGACCTAAAAATCCAAATATTTCTCCGTTTTTTATATCAAGTGTTAATGAGTCTACTGATTTTTTTCCATTTACATATGATTTTGAAACATTCTTTATTTCTATCATGTTTCTTACCTCCTATTTTTTATAATATTTCGTATTTATTATAGCAAATAAAAATTTTTTGTCTATATTTTTATGTAAAAAAACATATACCACTTTTTTTGTTTAACACAATTCTTTAAAGCCCCTCACATCATAACATATTATAAATATATAATTTTGAATGTGATTGGAATAATTTTAGAAATTCTTTATTAATTTTTTGGAAAATGTTCGCGTCGAGCGAAGCGAGGACTAAGTGAAAGGGTGCCAAAAAATTAATTTAGAATTTCTTTAATTATGTATTGAACCGAAAAATTATATATTTATAATATGTTATGATATGAGGGGCTTTTAGTATTACTTTACTATAAAATTTCTCATGCTATTTGTCTTTTCTTATAAACTTTTCTTTTTATATGTATTAATAAATAGCTAATCACTGCCAATATTAATGTAATTACTATTTCTCTTTGAGGTACAGGTGATAATTCAAGTAATTTATTAAACAATAATGCTGCTACATAAAATCCAACTAGAGTTGTTGTAAATAAAAATGTATGAATTTTAGTAAATGGCGTACAAACCTCTTGGACCGCAAGAATACTTACAAATCCTATTAATATGTACATCATTGTTGTTAATACTCCACTTTCTATTCCTATTACATTTCCTATGATAGTTAAAACAATTATATTAAACATAATCACAATAGCAAAATGTGCTGCATTCGTGAGTGCTGTTGGCAAAAATGCCCCTGTGATTGGCTTTTTGTTTTTCTCAAATGTAATAAAGAATGATGTATAACCTTCAATTATTAAATCAATTAATGTTATTTGTATTGGTATAAATGGGAAAGCTGTATTTGTTAATATACAAAATAGTGATAATAGTACTGAATATATTGTTTTTATAAAGAATATTCTAGCAACATTTGTTATATTATTTACAACACGTCTTCCTTCCATTAATACATCTTTTAATACACTAAAATCCGAATTTAGAAGAACTATTTGAGATACTTGTTTTGCTGCATCACTAGCATCTGGAAGTGTAATACTACAATCTGACTCACG
The DNA here is from genome assembly GCA_946498265.1 of uncultured Clostridium sp. GTDB lineage: Bacteria > Bacillota > Clostridia > TANB77 > CAG-508 > CAG-269. Next base: position 6,656 of record CAMMNR010000027.1, read on the forward strand.
AAGTGCTATAACATCATTTACTCCATCACCTGTCATTGCAACTTTATGATTCTTAGCTTGAAGTGCTTTTACAATAATACTCTTTTGGTGTGGTAATACTCTTGCAAAAATACTATATCTATCAACTAAGTTTACTATTTCAGCATCTGTGCTTATTGTTGATAAATCAATATATGATTCATAATCTTCAAGTCCTGCTCTTTTTGCTATTGTAGATACTGTAAGTGGGTTATCTCCTGAAATAATTTTAACATCTACACCTTGTTCTTTGAAATATCCAAGCATTTCTTTTGCATTTTTTCTTAGTGGATCTTCTAATATTACAGATGCAACAACTTCTAATTTTGGTAGTTCATCATCTTTAATTACTTCTTTAGTATACCCTACTGCTAATATTCTCTTTCCACCTTTTTGCAATTCTATAATTCTTTCTGGCATTTGTTTATCGCTTTTTTCAAATAATCTTTCTGGTGCTCCTACTACAACAGAGCCTTCTTCTTTAAATGAAATCGCACTCCATTTTCTTTCTGACGCAAATGGCACACTATCAATTTTTTCATAATTAATATCACCTTTAAAATGGTTTTTCATTGCTTTAAATGTAGCATTAGTATCATCCATTCCATTTACAAATGCTACCATCATATCATTAAAAGGTTTTGGCATAATATTTTCTTCATAGATTTTAACTTCTGAAACATTCATCTTACCTTCTGTTATTGTTCCAGTTTTATCTAAACATATTGTATCAATATGAGCTAGAGATTCTATACTGTATAACTCTTGTACTAATACTTCTTTTTTTGCAAGTTTAATAACACCTGATTCTAATGCTATTGTTATTAATAATACTAATCCTTTTGGTAGCATTCCAAGTAGTGCTGCTGCTGTAGCTATAACAGATTCATCAAGTACTGTTTCTCTAATAAAGTAAGCTTGTATAAATAGAATTATTCCAACAGGTATTATTACAAAACTTGTAAATTTTGTAACTCTTTTCATTGAATTTATTAATTCTGAATTATTATCTTTATGTTTTTTAGTTGCACTTACTATTTGATTTGCAAAATTATCTTCTCCAACTTTTTCTACAATTGCATAACATTTACCACTAACAACATAACTTCCTGAAAGTAATTTATCTTCTACTTTTTTCTCCACCAAGTCGGATTCTCCTGTAAGTAGTGATTCATTAACTTCTATTTCTCCGTCTATTACATATGAATCAGATGGTATTTGGTCTCCTTGTTTTAATACAATTGTATCTCCTAATACGACTTTTTCAATTTCTATTTCTTCTTCTTTTCCATTCCTTATTACTGTCGTTTTAGAAGCGGTTAATATTGATAATTTTTTAACTAAATTTCTTCCATGTATTTCTTGGATTATTCCTATTAATACATTTATTGTAATAATTAAAAAGAAAAATGTATTAGTATATGCTTTTACTAGCAATAATGCTATTGCTATAATTAAGTTATATAAATTGAACAGTGTAAACACATTGTCTTTTATTATTTGCCAATTTGATTTTAAGTTATTATTGTCAGATATATTTACTTTTCCTTCATTTGTCAGTTTTTCTACTTCTTCTGTAGATAATCCTTGGTATTTTTCTTCTTTCATCTTTACTCTCAACCTTTCTACTAAAATTCCAATTTTTCTACTTTGCTTAAGTTATATCATAAAAATAAAAAAAAGAATAGTCTTTTTGAAAAAATTAAAAGATATATCTAAAAAACGTTGCAATTCATAGCCTTGACTAGGCTCATAATATCCTAAAATATATGATTTCGAATGCGATTGGAATAATTTTAGAAATTCTTAATTAATTTTTTGGAAAATGTTCGCGTCGAGCTTTAGCTCGGACTAAGTGAAAGGGTGCCAAAAAATTAGTTTAGAATTTCTTTAATTATGTATTGAGCCGAGAAATCATATATTTTAGGATATTATGAGCTTAGTCAAGGCTATGAATTGCAACGTTTTTTTACATATTTTATTCTTCTTCCTCATCAAATTGACTATTATATAAATCAGCATAAAATCCGTTTCTAGCTAGCAATTCTTCATGATTTCCTTGTTCCACAATATCACCATGGTTCATAACTAAAATCAAATCTGCATTTTTAATTGTAGAAAGTCTATGAGCAATTATAAAACTTGTTCTACCTTTCATTAAATTATCCATTGCATCTTGTATTTGAATTTCCGTTCTTGTATCAATTGAACTTGTTGCTTCATCTAATATTAGGATTTTAGGATCTGCAAGTATAACTCTTGCAATTGTTAGTAATTGTTTTTGACCTGCTGATACATTTGTTGATTCTTCATTTAGTACAGAATTATATCCATTTGGCAATGTTTTTATAAAATGGTGTACATGTGCTGCTTTTGCTGCTTGAATTACTTCATCATCTGTTGCATCTTCTCTTCCATATTTGATATTTTCTTTTACTGTTCCTCCGAATAGCCATGTATCTTGCAATACCATTCCAAACATCTTACGTAATTCGCCACGATTAAAGTCTTTGATATTATGGCCATCTACTAATATTTCTCCTTTATTTACATCATAAAATCTCATAAGTAATTTAACCATTGTAGTTTTTCCTGCTCCAGTAGGTCCTACTATTGCTATTTTTTGTCCTTCTTTTACACTACAATTGAAATCATTTATAATTGTTTTTTCTGGATTATATCCGAAATTTACATGATTAAATTCAATATTTCCTTTTAATTTTGATGTATCTATATTTCCTTTTGCTGTTTCTAATTCTTCTGGTTCTTCTAAAAATTCAAATATTCTCTCTGCTGCTGCTACCATTGATTGTAACATTGCAGATATTTGAGCTATTTGAGTTATTGGTTGGTTAAATTGTCTATTATATTGTATAAAACTTTGTATATTACCTACAGTTATTGTACCATTTATTGCTAAATAACCACCTGCAACTGCTACTGCTACATATCCTATATTTCCCATAAAATTCATTAATGGATGCATTAAACCAGATAAGAATTGTGATTTCCATCCAGAACGGTATAATTCTGCATTTTCTTTTTCAAATTCTTTTATTGCATTTTCTTCACCATTAAATGCTTTTACTATATTTAATCCACTATATATCTCTTCTACTTGACCATTTACATGACCTAAGTATTCTTGTTGTCTATTAAAGTATTTTTGTGATTTTCCTACTATTGTTTTTACTATAAGACTTGATATAGGAAGTATTATTATTGATATTAATGTCATTTGCCAACTTATTGATAACATCATTATTAATATTCCTATAATTGTACAAATTGATGTTATTATTTGTGTTATACTTTGGTTTAAGTTCATACTTAATGTATCTATGTCATTTGTTATTATTGATAATACTTCACCATTTGTTTTTTTATCAAAATAATTCATTGGCAATTTGTTCATTTTTACTGCAATATCATTTCTTATTTTATATGTTAATTTTTGTGCTACACCTGTCATTGTAAATCCTTGGATGAATGAAAATATTGCACTAACTATGTATAATCCAAGTAAAGTTAATAATATTTGTGCTATTTTTCCAAAGTCTATTCCTGAACCACCAGATATTTTGCTAACAATACCATTAAAAATTTCAGTTGTTGCATTTCCAAGAATTTTAGGTCCAACTATTGTAAATATCGTGCTTCCTACAGCAAATATAAATACTATTATTAATGCTATTTTATATCTTGATAAATACTGCTTTATTAATTTTTTAGTTGTCTCTTTAAAGTTTTTTGCTTTTTCTTGAGGGGCATTGTTTCCCATTCTCCCTCCCATTGGTCCTGGCATATTATTCTCCTTTCCTCATAAATTTTTCTGATTAATTTAATTCATCTTCTGACATCTGTGATAATGCTATTTGTCTATATGTTTCATTATTTTCCATTAATTCTTTGTGTGTTCCTATTCCTACAACTTTTCCTTCTTCTAGTACTACTATTTGGTCTGCATTTAATATTGTACTAATTCTTTGTGCTACAATTATTACTGTTTTGTCTTTTGTTATTGTAGCTAATTCTTCTCTTAGTTTACTATCTGTTTTTAAATCTAATGCAGAGAATGTATCATCAAATATAAATATTTCTGGATCTTTTGCTATTGCTCTTGCAATTGATAAACGTTGTCTTTGTCCTCCTGATACATTTGTACCACCTTGAGAAATTTCATCTTGATATTTCTTTTCTTTTGTTTCTATAAATTCTTCCGCTTGAGCAATTTGAGCTGCTTGTATCATTCTTTCATCTGACATTTCTTCATCAGAATATTTTATGTTTGTTTCTATAGTACCAGAAAATAGTAATCCTTTTTGTGGTGCTAGACCTATTATGTTTCTTAAATCTTTTTGTTTTACTTGTTTAATATTTACACCATCTATTAAAAGTTCACCCTCTGTTACATCATAGAATCTAGGAATCAAATTAACTATTGTTGATTTTCCACTTCCTGTACTTCCTATAATTGCAGTCGTTTGTCCTGGTCTTGCTGTAAAGTTTATGTCTTCTAATATTTCAGTATCTGCATCTGGATATCTGAAACATACATTTTTAAATTCTACTAATCCTTTTTTATTTGGATCAAATTGTTTTGTTTCTGAGTCTTCTGGGTCTTGTATATCTGGTTTTGTCTCTAATACTTCATTAATACGATTTGCTGATACTGAAGCTCTTGGCAACATTATTGATATAATTGAAATCATTAAAAATGCCATTACGATTTGCATCATATATTGGATAAATGCCATCATATCTCCAACTTGCATTAATCCTTGTTCTACATTATTACCACCAAACCATACTACTAATATCGCCATTGTATTCATTACAAACATAAGCATTGGCATCATCATTGACATTGCTCGATTTACAAATATGTTTGTTTTCATTAAATCTTTATTAGCTTTGTCAAATCTTTTCTCTTCTTTCTTTTCTGTATTAAATGCTCTAATTACAGGTATACCTGTTAAAATCTCTCTTGATACAGCATTTAATTTATCTGTTAAGTCTTGCAATTTTCTAAATCTAGGCATTGCTACAAAGAATAGTGTTCCAACTATAAATAATATAGCAAGTATAGCTACACCTATTATCCATGCAAGTGAATTATCTGCACTTGTTAGTACTTTTATAAATCCTCCAATTCCTATTATTGGTGCATATACAACCACTCTAAATAACATAGTAATTAATTGTTGAATTTGTTGAATGTCATTAGTACTACGAGTGATTAGAGAAGCAGTTGAAAATTCTGACAATTCTTTATTAGAAAAACTCAAAACTTTTTTAAATACTTTTTCTCTTAAAGTTCTACCTAATCTTGCTGCTACTCTTGATGATAAAAACATTATTGATACTGCTGAAACCATACTAATAAATGCAACACCAAGCATTTGTAATCCTGTTATAAGTATGTATCTATTTTGAACTTTATCAGTATCAATATTCATATTTTTATAAATTTCTCTTACAGATGTAACAGCTGCTTGTTCTTTAATAGATTCTTCCATATTATTAGTTTGATTTGTAAATTCTTCTAATAGCTGTTTTCTTTGAGCTTCCGGCATATTTTTAATTATATCTGTTAAATTTTCATTTTCTAACATCACTTTTTGCTGTTCAGGAACATTAGATAACATTTGTTTTTTTATTTTATTGGATGTTTCCTCATTGCTTATTACTGAAAAATCTATTAACAGATTAACCATTTTTTTAGCTAGTTCGTTTTTTTCGTCATCTGTTATATCATTTAATACATATATATCTTCTATACTTTCGAATTGATCGTCCTCTAAATATCTTTTTAGAATTTCTTCTTGATAATTATTATTTATATCTTCTGTATTTTGAATAAGAGTATAATTATTTAAAATTTCATCTTCATTTTCTACAAATAATAAAAGTGTTTCCATGTCTTGCTTTGATATAACATCTGGCACAGCTACCTCTATTCCTCCTGCTTGAATACCTGTATTTACTATTTTAGAAGTATAATCAGGTAGATTTAAATCAGTAGTTGCCTGAATACATAAAAGAATAATTATAAATATTACAGCTACCCATGTTTTCTTTAGATATTTTAAAACTTTTAGCATTTCTATCTCCTCTCTTTTTTATTTTCGTGACTCTTTTTATTATATGTGACATACTGTCATTTGTCAATATGTTAATTGTTAATTTTTGGTGAACTGATTTAATCCACAGCTAGAAACCGTGGATTAAATCAATTCATTTGGACTTTTCCAATAATTTCATTTATCTCGTTTACATTATATTTTTTCATATAATCTTCAATACCTTCTATAGTTTTTACGCTTGTATATGGATCTATAAAGTTTCCTGCTCCTATTGATACTGCTGTTGCTCCTGCTAGCATAAATTCTATAGCATCTTCGCCACTTACTATCCCTCCCATACCTAAAATAGGAATATTAACAGCTTGTGCAACTTGATATACCATTCTTACTGCAACTGGTTTTATAGCTGGACCTGAAAGTCCTCCTGTGTTATTTGCAAGTACAGGTCTTCTTTTATCTATATCAATTTTCATTCCTAAAAGAGTATTTATTAATGATACTCCGTCAGCCCCTGCATCTTCTACAGCTTTTGCTATAGACGCTATATCTGTTACATTTGGTGTAAGTTTCACTATTAACGGCTTATCCAAAACTTTTCTTACTTGACTAGTGACCTCTTTAACTCCTTCATATGTATTTCCAAAAGCCATACATCCTTCTTTTACATTTGGACAAGATAGATTTAGCTCTACTCCATCAATATCTAGTGTATTTAATATTTTACACAGTTCTACATATTCATCTACCGAACTTCCACATGCGTTTACAATAATAGCTGTATCAAATTTCTTTAAAAAAGGTAAATCATTTTGAGCAAAATATTCAACTCCAGGATTTTGTAATCCTATACTATTTAGCATACCACTTGCTGTTTCACATACTCTTGGTGGTTTATTCCCACTTTTAGGTTTTAATGACGTTCCTTTTGTTATAATTCCACCCAATTTGCTCAGATCAAAAAATTGGCTAAATTCTCGTCCATAACCAAATGTACCCGAAGCTACTGTTACTGGATTTTTCATTTCTATTCCTGCTAAATTTACTCTTGTATTCATTTAAGTTATCCTCCATTCTTTTTTGTTCTCACACACTGTGCCAAAATAGCCCGTCCCTTTTGGCACGCTAAATTTCTACATCTTTTGCATTAAATACTGGACCACCTTTACATACATGCCAATATTCTGGTGCTTCTTTAGTGCTTTTTGATGTTTTTACTGCACATCCCAAGCAAACACCAAGTCCACATGCCATTTTTTCTTCTAATGATATTTGACATTCTATTTTTTTATCTATTGACATTTTTTGTACTGCTCTAAGCATAGGAAGTGGTCCACATGCATATATACAATCATAATTTTTGTTATTTAACTCATCTTCTAAAAATTTTATTGCAAAACCTTTTTCTCCATAGCTTCCATCATCAGTTGTTATAATTAATTTATCTGATACTTCTTTAAATTCTTTTTCTAATACAACATATTCTTTATTTCTAAATCCTAGATAAGTATCTACTTCTATATTAGATTTTTTTGCTTGCTTTGCTAATTCTTGTAATGGAAATACTCCTATTCCTCCACCTATTATTGCTATTTTTTTGTTTCCATCAAATTTAAATGTTCCAAAACCTAGAGGTCCTATTATATCTATTTTATCACCTATTTCTTTTTTAGAAAGCATCTTAGTTCCTTTACCTTTTACTTGAAAGATAAATTCTAATATTCCTTTTTCTTCATTTAAATTATATATACTTATAGGTCTTCTTAGAAAAGGCTCTACTCGATCTGTTACCCTAATTTCTATGAAGTTTCCTGGTTTTGATAATTTAAGAATCTCTTCTGCTTTTACACTAAATTTATATATGTCCTTTGTTAATTGTTCTTTATTTACTAGTTGTGCAAATACTTGCTTTGGCATTTTAAACCTCCTCTTTTTCTATAATCATTTATTAATTACATATTTGATTTAAGTATTGTTTTTCAATATTTTTTATCTAATAAAAGTATAAAAAATCCAGCCATTTTCTACTAAAAAACTTTTCATAAACAAATTATTATTTTCCTCCAATTATTCAGACTAAACCTTCTTTATTTAATTCTTCTTTCATTCTTATAGCTTCTGCTCTTGTAGCTTTACCATAATCTTTTTCTTCAAACTTGTCCTTCCATTTTTCAGATTTATATGCATACATTAGACTTCTTGAAGCATTAACAATTCCACCTAAACCATTTTTATCAAATCCTAAAGCTATATCCTCTGCTTTTCCTCCCTGTGCTCCATATCCAGGAATTAAGAAATATGTATGTGGTGCAATTTCTCTTATTTCTTCTAATTGATTTGGATAAGTCGCTCCAACAACTGCTGATACACAACTATATCCATTTTCTCCTATCAAGTCTTCTCCCCATTGTTCTACTAATTTCGCAACCTCTATATAAATTTTTTCTCCTCCTTCTATCTTTTTATCTTGCAATTCTCCAGATGAAGGATTCGAAGTTTTCACTAAAACAAATATTCCTTTATCATATTTTTTACAATCATCTATAAAAGGTTTAACACAATCAGTTCCCATATATGGATTTACAGTTACAAAATCCACATCAAAAATACTTTCTTCTTTTTCACCTATTTTTGTTTTTCCTAAAAATGCATTAGAATAGCTCTGAGCTGTTGAACCAATATCTCCTCTTTTTATATCTGCAATAACAACCATGCCTTTTTCTTTTGCATGTTTACAAGTTTCCTCAAATGCTTTCATTCCTTCTATTCCATACATTTCATAAAAAGCTATATTTACCTTTACAGCAGGTATTATATCATATGTATTATCTATTAGCTCTTTATTAAATTCTAATATAGCTTTTGATATATCTTCTAATGTTTTTTCATATTTATTTTTTATACACTCTGGTAACATATCATATTTAGGGTCAATTCCTATAACTGTTGGATTATCTGTTTCTTTAATTTTATTTATTAATCTATCAATTGCATTTTCCACTTATAAAACTCCTCTCTGTGCCAAAGGGGACGGGTTATTTTGGCACACTATTTCAATTTTTCCCATTCTTTTTCTTTAAAACCTACTAATATTAATTTATCAGATATTAGTAATGGTCTTTTAACTAACATTCCATCTGAAGATAATATTTCTATTTTTTCTTCATCAGTCATATTTGGCAATTTTTCTTTTAAGTTTAATTCTTTATATTTCATTCCACTCGTATTGAAGAATTTTTTTATCTCATATCCGCTTTGTTTTATCCATTTTTTCAATTCTTCTTTTGATGGATTATTTTCTATTATGTGTCTGTCTTCAAATTCTATATTATTATGTTCTAACCATTTTTTTGCTTTTTGACATGTTGAACATTTAGGATATTCTATAAATAACATTCTCATTTATATTCACACACTCCTTCCATATACTACTTTTCCATTAACTATTGTATACTTAACTTTTCCTTTCAATTTTTTTCCTATAAAAGGACTATTTTTAGCTTTTGATACTATCATTTCTTTTGTATACACATATTCTTCATTTGGATCGAATATTGTAATATCTGCTGTTTTTCCTACCTCTATAATTCCTTTATCTATTTTTAATAATTGAGCTGGATTATATGATGTTAATTTTACTAATTCTAAATATGATATATGTCCTGCATCTACTAAGTTCATTATTTCTGCTGAAAGAGCTGTTTCAAATCCTATTATTCCATTTGGTGCTTTTGCTAATTCTTGTGCTTTTTCTTCTTCACTGTGTGGAGCATGGTCTGTTATAATGCAATCTATTGTTCCTTCTTTTAATCCTTCAATTATTGCTTGTCTATCTTTTTCTT
>CAMMNR010000028.1 GCA_946498265.1 uncultured Clostridium sp.
TTTTTTATCAATTTAATTTTGTATTTTTTTATCAATTTTATATTGACTTTTACATATTTTTGTCTTTCATGACAAATTCCTCCTTTTTGATTTTTATTTGCGGTTGGCGAACCACATTTATTATATCAAAAAGGAGGAATTTTTCTACTCATAGCTAGAAGCTTTTAGAACCCCCTGTAAAACAGGGGGTTTTCATTATCCAAAAATAACTGTCTGTTCAATGTCAGACAGTTTGCTTAAAGCAGTATTTAATTCAAGGCAGTTTTCAACAAGGTCAAAGTCAGTTGTTGCAGAGTTAGCAACAAAATTTAAAACAGATGTGTGAGAGTTGTCATCTACAAGCATTTGTTCTTTATTTGAGATATTTACTTCCTTTTTAAAATATCTTTTGGATGATAAAATAATTGTCTTGTTTAAAAAGTTATTAAATCTTATTTCTTTTTCTTCTTCTGTAAGATTTGAATTATTTTTATACACACTCATTTTGTGTTCCTCCTAAATTTTAAAATTTAGGCTCATATTCCTACCTAAGAGGAACACTAAATTGAAGTATAAAAATAAAACCTCCTTTCTCACATATTTTACATATAAAAAACAAGTCTATATTCCTATTTAGTTGTTATTTTAATATCATTCGTACCTTTTTTGTTTTAACTCTTTGGCATCTTCAAAATAATATTCTTCCTAAATAGGTATATAAACCTGGAAGAATTATATAAAATTAAAAGTGCGAAGTTTGTCGAAAACTGGTGCTGTATGTCGTACAAATTCATCTTTTGAAAATTGAAAAAATTGTAAAATAGTGTATTTTACTGACTTTTTATGTCTAAAAAGTTCCTATTAAAGTATTTATTTTGGCATTGCTAGGGTATGTAATATTCTTAAAAAGCAATATAAAATAGTAGCAATAGGAACAGGAGGATGTAAAATGATATTAGATAATATAGAAATAGGTACTAGGATAAGAAAAATAAGAGAAGAAAAATATAAAGAATCAAGACAAGTGTTTGCTGAAAGGTGTGGACTTTCTGAAAATCATTTAGGAAAATTAGAAAGAGGAGCATTACTAATCAGCATAACTGCTTTAAATAAAATATGCTCTGCAACAGGTACAACAACAGATTATGTCCTATATGGCAATAGTGAAACAAATAATTTAAAAATAAGAAAATCAATAGATAACTTTTTAAATAGATGTACGAAAAAACAGTTGAAATTAGTTTTTCAATTTATTTCTACTCTTGAAAGTTACTATGAAGATGACTAGCAGAAAGTTTTTTATCTGCTAGTTTTTTTGTTGAAAAAAAGTTTTGACTATGATATATTTTGTGTATAAATACTATAAATAGGCAAAAATTTGAACTTTAAATTATTTAAAATATAAAATTAATTTTTATAAATTTATAACATTTTGAAACTTTTTTATTTTTTTTATCATCTATATAAGTGAAGGAGATTAAATATGAATAAAAAATCCGTATTAAAATATTTTAGTGAAATATATGATAAAACTTATGCTAATACTTTGAGATATGTGATACTACATTGTAATAATATAGATGATGTTAAAGATATAATTCAAGATACATATTTAAATTTTTATAAATATTTGCTAAAAAATAAACACAAAATAGAAAGTATAGAAAATATAGATAATTATATTATAGGAATTTCAAAAAATACTTTAAAAAATTATTATTATTCTAGAAGTAAGTCCCAAAACATTCTATCTTTTCAACAGGATAAAAATATAGAAATGATAATTGATATAGATAGCAATTTAGAATTAGACTTTGTTACAAATGAGAATGTTAAAACTATTTGGAAATACATATATAGTAAAGGTACTACAATAACTAAAATATTCTATGCTTATTATCATTTAGGAATGAAAATAAATGAAATTTCAAAAGAACTGCAAATAAATGAATCCACAGTAAAAAATTATATTTATAGAACAATAAAGGAATTAAAAAAAATTTTTAAGGAGGATTACAAAAAATGATTAAAAATAAAATATTAAATGAATATTTAGATAAGCAATGTGATAAAGATGAAATTTATAATAATATATACCACTCAATAAAAATAAAATCTAAGAAAAAAACTTTAAATATATTATCAACTTTATTTGTAATAATTATAATAGGGATTTCAGGTGGAATAATATATGCTAAAAGAAATTGGGATAAAGAATATAGTAAATATTTGAATAGGAATATTGAAACATCTAAATCAAGTGCTAATTGGGATTTAATAAATGACAATACAGAAAATTTAGAAATGGACTATATATATCAAGATGGAATTGGTGTAAAAATTGATTCGCTATTAATTACAGATTATACTTGCCAAATAGATATTAATTTTAAATTGTCAGATAATTATATAAATCATAAAGCATTTGAATTTGGATTTGCAATATATGATGAACAAAATAATATATATAATGTATCAGAAAGACTTAAATTAGGAGCAGGCAAATTATTAGACTATGAAAAGAAATTATGCCAGGAATTAGGATTAAAATATAATCCACGTGAATATAATATGCCAAAACAATTAGCAACAGGCGTATCTCAAAATCCAATTTCTATAACAGACGACTGTACTATTATAAGATTAGAACTAAGTGCAAAAAATCAATTGCCAAGAAGTAAAAATTTATATATTAGAATTTTTGATGTAGGATATGCTTTAGCAGATTTCAGAGATATCGACGGTGTTGAATTTAAAATTGAAAATGCGGAAGATTTTCCTTTATCAGATGCTGAATGGCAATTTGAGATAGAAATACCTGAAAAATTTTATGATAATAATTATACCGAACTTATGCTCAAAAATGATTTAGAAAACTTTGAAATAGATAATGCAATATTATCAAAAACTAATTTAGCAATAATTGTAAATACAAATTATTCTTTGCAAAGTCTTATATCTGGAATAACTGTATCTGATGAAATGGAAAACATTTATAATATATATAAAACTGTTGATGATAAAAAATATAAATTTATATTTAATATTGACAATGCATTAGATAAACAATTATATTTAAATTTAAATCTTCCTGAATATAACATTAATAAAAAAATACCATTTATAAAAAAATAATTTTTTATAAAAACGAAAAACCATGTATTTCATGGTTTTTCTCTATATATAAATAAAAATTTTACTTTTAGATTTAATTTTAAATTGCATAATTATAATACAATGTAGGCATCAGTATGATGCCTACATGTATAGGGGTTAGAAAAATTATTAACTATTTAATCAGTTACTAAATGGTGTAATAAACTGGTTTAATACCATAATCCAGTTACTGTTACCCGATTATTGGTACCATTATAGGCTACCATTCGCCAGTCACCTGAAGATGGAAGTGTAAAAGTCTTAGAATAGCTAGGATTGCTACTACTAAGGGAAAAACTTGTGGCTGTCTGTCCGTTAGGTTTATACAGTACAACACTTACGCTTCCACTTGTAGAACCATATGTGGTCAAGTGACATTCGAACCTTTTAGTAAGTCCAATATAGTGATCTAAATATCCTGTATCGGATTTACTTGCCCCACTGGCAATATTGTCAAGTATGATGGCCTGTGTATCATTCAACGGAACAACGTCTGCTGTATCCATAGAACTTGTTTCATTCACAGGCTCCGCCACTGTTGGTTCAGCAGCAAATAAAGAAGATACTTTAAATGAAAGGTTTTTTTATTACGATTTATACCGTCTTATTAATGGTAAAACGGATATTTTATATATTTATTCTAAAACTATCGCTAATTATTTTGACAAAGAAGAATCAAAGGGAAGCTATTTAATTGCAGAAGAATATATACGTAAAATTATAGCTAAGGAAAGAGATGAAAATGGATATATTACTTTACCAGAAGGAATTGCATCAGAACAAATAAAATTTTTAGAAATGTTCCCTGATATTTATGAAGCTGAAAATAATAGAATCAAAGTCAAAAATTATAATTTAACTCATGATGAAAAATGTGCTATACTAGCTTGTCATTCTGGTAACAAATCACTAAATAACTATGCAACTGAAAATATACTTCATGCAAGATGGACTATACGTATAGGTGCTTTTTTACATGGAACTGATCCAGTTCTTATAATAAATTTACCAGATGGAGAAACCATGGAAGTTTCAAGGGAAGTAGCAGGAAAAGCATTTTCTCATTTAGTAAAAGCTGATGCTGGTATAGGTGAAGAAAGTACTCCAAAAGATAATCCATATTTTTCTTTGGTTGAAAATACTCTAATTAAAATTTACGGAGATATTTAAAATATAAATTATAGGAGAAAGACCAAGATTTTCAATATTTTCTTGGTCTTTCTTTTATAGCCTTTTTATGATAATATATATTATAATGCACTGAGTTTTGGAAGGAGATTCTTATGAAAGAAAAAATAAAAGCTATAAGTATAGCTATAATAATTACAAGTATTTTCTTAGGTATTGGCTATTTTATAAATCATGTTTTTAACTATTTTTTGAAAGCAGAAAGACCTAATGAATTATGTGAAAAAATGCAGGAAATCAGTGATAATCAAACTCTCGTGGGTTTATCAAAAAAAGAAGTTGAAGAAACATTAGGAAAGCCAGTAGAAAGCTATAATGATGATGATGGAAATATTTATATTTATTATGGTGGAAAGATGGATACAGGCTTGTTTTGGGGTAATAAAACTATTTTCTTTGATTATCAATATTCGTGTGAATTTAGAATATTTTTCAATGAAAATGATATAGTAAAATCGACTGCCATAGAATTAATTCCTTAAAAAATTATCATAAAATATTAATGATTGAAGAATAAATATTTAATACTATTTATATATAAAAAATATATATTAAAAATATATTTACATTTATTGTAATTTATGGTACAATTTAACGCAAATCTTCAATGAATCATTTTGAGGATTATTAAATAGGTTTGTTCCTATTTGATAATAGAGAAAACCCCTATAAGTCATAGTTGATAAGGAAAGGAAAAGAGTATTATGAGAAAAACAAAAATCACATCGAAACTTATGGCCTTATTATTAACCTTGACATTATCTATGGCACTTGCAACCAGTGTATATGCGGCAGAAAATGACAATAACAAAACAACAGAAACTGCTGAAACGACATCAGCCGTACAGCCGAGAGGCATGGTTGTTGCAGGCGGCTCAACGAATTTATCCAATGGAACTGGAACAATATATCTGACACTTGATGAAGATGTCTATGGAGCAGAATTTATGTTCTCTGTAATGGGCAACCCAAGTGGACAGTATCATTGTAATGTTGTTCGGGTAGAAAACAACTACAACTATTCTATTGGAGATGTAAGCGGAAATGGATATGGAACAACAAAATGGTGGGCTTGGTTACAAAAAGGCACATACAAGTTCTATATTTATACGACAAATCAAAACTATGGAGCTGCATCAGCAGTAGCCCAAATTTTTGACTAACTTACAAGCTTACGAATTCAAAATTTTATAGTAACTGATTAATATGTTAAACTGTGACGAATAGGGACGAAAAGGGAATTGCTATGCAATTCCCTTTACTCTTTATAAGTATATTCTTGAATATTTGGTTTTTTTACATCTTCATCTGTTACTTCATCAAATGTATAGTAAATCTTCCTAATGTCATTATCATAATTACTATATAATATTAGACCTGTTTCTTTATCTATAAACTCTTCATAATCGAATTGTTTTATATAATAACAGTTTATTCCATTATATTCTTTACTTCCAATATAAAGTGTAGGATTAATAGCCATCAAAATTCTAGTTCCTATATTTTCTGTAAAAGTTATTCCTATTGGTAGTCTTTCTATCATACCACCATTACTGTTAGAATATGTCTTTTCATTTGAATTATAAAAAATTAAATCCTCATTTGTATCTAAATTTTTCCAAAAAATCATATCTGAGTTATTATCAAGGTATTTAATATTTAATTTCATAATTGAGTCTTTTCTCCAATATTCCGTAATAGCATTATTACCTTCTAAATAATAATGACAATTATTTTGAGATTCATAAAATTCATTATTTTCTTGTATTTTTGATAATATAAAGAATCTGCTAATTGCAAGAACACCCAATATGATTAATAATATAAATATTATTGTTATAATTATATGTAAAAGTTTATGTTTCATAATTTCCTCCTTTTATTTTTTTTATTATAACATAAAATAAAAAAATAACAATATAAAACTTAGTATTTAATATTAAATTTCCTTATTAGTATTTTCTATATAATTTTGAATTATAGATATAGATTTTTTATGAATAACTTGAATGTTTTTTATATCAATATCTTTTGAAATACCACCTAACAAATATATTTTACTTATATCAGTTACACCAAAATATGAGATAAAAGCAACTGTGAATACTGTATCAATATAATTTGTATCACAGTCACCGTTATACTCTCCCCTTATTTGATTACATATATCTTGAAAAACCTGTTTACCATGTTTTTTAAAAAATAGTTTACTAAAATCAAGACCTAGACTTTCCATACAACCACACCCTATATATCAAACTATTACTGTACCATCATTTGTAATAATATTATTACAACTTATTTGACAAAGTCAATAAATCTTCATCTTCTGTATGTAAATATACTCTTGTAGTATTTAAACTGCTATGCCCTGCTTGATTAGCAACTTGTTCTATTGTATAACCAGCATTATGCAGAGCATTTGAACAAAAGTAATCTCGTAATATATGGGGATATAATTTACCATCTATTTTGCAAATCTCTTTATATTTATTTAATTGTCTATTACAAAAGTTCCTATTTAACGGTTTTAATGTATTTTTATTTTTCTGCCCTATAAATAGATATGGATTTTTGATATTCATTTCCCTTCTTTCTTTAAGATAATCATACAAAGCCCCATACATTAAATCATTTATTACTACTTGCCTAAATTTATTTCCCTTCCCTATTACATTTATAAATCTATCTTCTAATCGAATATCTGTTACTTTGAGTTTTGTTAGTTCACTTTCTCTAAAACCTCCATATGTAAATAAAACTATAAAACAGAAATCTCTTTTTGGATTTTTTTCATCTTTACTTGTAAAATGTTTTAATCTATTTATATCTTTTTCACTTGGTAATTTCTTTTTTACCATAGGTTTTTGAATTTTAATAAAATCTTTTTCTTTAATTACAATATCTTCTTGTATATTTTGCTCTATTAAAAATTGATTATACTTTTTTAAAGATGATAATTTTCTATTTATTGTATCTGCTACCATATTTTTGTTTAATAAATAAGTTTTATACATTGATATATCTGAATGGGTAAGTGTTTCTAATTCTTCACCATAAGAATCTTCATAGTATTTTTGAAATAATTTTACATCTCTTACATAAGATTCATAAGTATTTTGTGCCATACCTTCATTTTTCATATATTCAATAAATTTGTCAAGCATTAAAAATCCCCCTTTCAATTATGTTACATTTTCTTATTACTATTTTACTCAATTATGTTACATTTTTCGCGTGAAATTTGTCGAATTTATCTAAAAAATGTATCATAAGTGTAGTTATGTTACATTTTTTTAGTTTTTATTTATTGCCCTATATATAATATATAGGACAGTTACAAATTACATAGTTAGTGCAAATAGTAAAATTTGGATACCATCTGCTATTCCGTTTTTGTAAAATAATTGGTTTTCACGATGAAGATATGTGAATAAAAGATTAGAATATTCTCTTAAATGCTCTCTTGCACTATCTCTTGTTTAAGGTGGTATTTCTTCACTTATGAATTTATCCATTTTATCGTTCATTTCTCCTAGTTTTTCATCCAATCTTCTTAGTTCCTTATCTTCTAAATTAAATAAATCATCATCTTCCTTCTTGTCGAATAAATTATCAAGCACATCATCTTTTTCTTCCATTTCTTCACCTCCTAAATAAATTGTATAAAATTTTTTAAAATATTGGAACGTTCAAGTAAAGAAAATTTTTTATGACAAAAAAAGTGCCTTAAATTACTGAAACATAAAGGAAAAAACTTTTTATAAACTCATTATTGAAAATTATAAATAAACGAAGTACAATATAAGTGTGTATAAAAGATTATGTTATAGATTTTTCTATAACTACCTATAAAGATTTTATCTTTATAGCATAACTACTAAAATAAAGTTAGTAGTGATATTTCTGTATTTCATATACAGCATAAAACTTGGGTTAAAACATATACAAATATATAGATTATTTGTTGTGTCTAAAATAATAAGAAAGTATAAAGTTAAATGTCCCCCACATTTGACATATACTTTCTATTTTTTTGCCCAAATAAAAAGGAAAGGAGGATTTAAAAGAAAATCTTTTTACACAGGAAAGCAAATAAAATGGAAGGAGATTTTTGTTATGGAAAGTGGTTTTGATTTTTACTTGTATGAAACATTATTTAAAAATTGCTTTATTCAATGTTCATCATACACAAATGGAAATCTACAACTAAGCCTATATGGACTTGATCCTAATGTAAATCAAATATCACACTTTGCAGATATTACATTAGAGCAAGATACAGTTAGACTAAAAGAATATGAAATTGTTGTAGACAATCGATTTAAACCTACATTTATACCACAACTTAAAGATTTAGGTATTTTAAAAGAACAAACAGGTATGTGCATTGTAAATGATGCCTTCTACCCTATTTATTCTATTGATTTATCTAAAATTAAAGAAAATTGCTATTACTTAGAAGAATTAATTGCAGCATAAATTAAACGAAAGGAAGGAATTGAAAAATGGAACAAAAAAGAATTTTATTACCACTTGCAGGAAAAATTCAACATGGAAAACAAGAACAAAGTCAAAAAGGAAGGAAAATCATTGAACTAGGATATTTTATAGCAAAAGCAGAAAATGAAACATTAACATTTTTAGAAAATCGTTTTAATGAAAAATATCCTCAAAAGCAACTAATTCATATAAGATTTTTTGATGAGAACCCTTATACTGTTAGAAGAATTAGATATAATCAAAGTGGAGCAGTTTGTTATTGTCCTTACGAAGAAACACAAGGAAAACAAAAAGTATCAGGTGTATGGAAAAATATAAACTGTACCGAAGATTGCAAATATAGAATTACAGAAGAAGGAAAAAACAAACCAGCCTGTCTTTTTGAAGGAAATTTAAGATTTTTATTACCTGAAATAAGCCAGGACAGAATTTGGAGAATGCAAATCAAAGGTTATCAGTCAATATTTGCATTATATGAATATCTTAGTTTTCAAAAATATTTAGGAAAATCACTAATTGGTGATTATTATTTATTCTTAAAGAAGAAAAAACAAACAAGTAAAGATGGCAAATCTTATGAAAATTATATTCTTGATATTATTAGAAAAGAAGATTTTATTTCAAGCAATAACAGTTTAAATAATACAGAACAATCCACAATTCAAGCACAAAATGTTGATAACTCTATTGAAATTCCATCAAAAATTGAAAGCAAAAATGATTCAAATAGTAAAGATCCTATAACAGAAGTTAAAAACAAAGAACAGACAAAAGTCAAAGCAACAAAAACAAAAAAGACAGAAAACAAAACTACCTCTAAAAAAGAAAATGAAGCACCAGTAGTAGAAAGTAATGTAACTAATTTAGAAAATAATGAAAATTCAAATCCTGATGATAAATTTAAAAACTATTATCTACTTTTGGATATGCAATCAAAAACCTTAATGAATGCAGGAAAACCAACTGATTATTTAGTGGCAAATTTTGTAGACCAATATGACAACATAAAAGAAGTTATTATTGCACCACAATTTATTGATGAAATATCAAATTGTGGAACTGGTACAAATGTTATCCTAGATTTAGCAATAGCAGGAGATAAAACTTTTACTAAGGATATTAAATTTGTTAAGAAAATGCCAAAAGATGTAGCAGCATAATGTCAGGAATATACACTACTACACCACATTGAAAGAGTTATATAAATAACTCATATACATTATAGAAAATTCTTCTTAAAAAAGTCAACATTCAAGCAAGAAAAAATTGGAGGAGATTAAAATGTATAACAAATTTAAAGATGGAGATAGTGTAATTGTGAACGGAATTGGCAAATGTAATGATAAAAGGTATAAAAACAAAATTGGAAAAGTTATTTGCCGTGATCCGTTCTTTTTTGATTACAATATTAAATTTGAAGATGGAACAGAAGATTGGATTGATGACATATACATAGAAAAATATGAAAGCGAGGAAAAGCAATGAAAATCACATATTTAAAAACAAATGGATTTAGAAAATTTGAAGATACTTTTGAAACACAAATCTATGACATTACTGAAATAACCGGTGGCAATGCAAAAGGAAAAACAACTATTCTTTATGCTATCATTTGGGCTTTTCTAGGTACTAATTTAACTGGTGATGATAAAGTTTGGCTAGGAAATAAAAAATGTGAAGGCTGTTATGTTGAACTACATTTTATAGACAATGCTGGAAATAATCATATACTTATACGATATAAAAATAGATATGATAGCAAAATGAATTTCATTATGTTAGACAATAAAAAAATAGAGCAAAAAGATTTACAAAAATTTTATAAAGATAAAAAATTATTTTTATCTATTTTAAACTTAAATTATTTCTTGCATAAAAAGCCAACAGAACAAAAAGAACTAATTGACAACTATTTGCCTGAAATAGATATAAAAGCAGTTTATAATAAACTAAGTGATTATGAAAAATCTCTATTAGAAGGTTGTCCTACTAATATGGCTCAATATATACAAGAATTAAACGATAACAAAAAAATGTATGAAAATCAAATAAAAACAGTTAAAGGTAAAATTGATTATGCTCAAAGTATCATAGATTCGACTACTATTGATAAAATATTAACTTTTGAAAAAGATGAAGAACTTAGTTTAGATAGGCAACAACTATCATACCTAACTACTGATAAGAACTCTGCTATAAGGACAAAACAAGAGAAAATAGTAAATGAATTGGAAAAACAAAAATCAACATTAGAAAAGCAAATAGACGACCTATTTTCTAAAATGCAAGAAGGAAAGAAAAAATATTTGTCTATTAAAAATACGACTGATGTATGTTGTCCTCTATGTGGGCAAAAATTAGAAGAAAAAGGTAGACTTACAACAATTATCAATATGAAAAAGGATTTAGAAGCAAGTTATGACAAAAAGGTAAAATTAGATAAAGAGTTTCTAATTATAAAAGGAAAATTAGCAGTTGAGAAGGCTAAATTATATTCTGCTCAAAATGTATCAAACAATGAGGAATATCCAGGACAAATAACTACTTTAAAAGAAAAAATAAGTCATTTAGAACAAGAAAAAATGGATATAGAAAAGCACAATAACATCGTTACTATAAATCAAAAAAATGTAATGACTTCAAAGGAAGATATTACAAAATTCAATATTAAAATTCAAGAATTACATGGACTTATAGAAAATATTAAAAAGGTAAAAGATATTACACAAAAGTTATATATTAACTATCTTGAAGAAAAAATGAAATATGCAACTAAGCACTTAAAGAATGTTAAAATACAGTATTACAAAGTATCAAAAGAAGATGAAATTTTAAAAGAAGATTTTATCATTCTTTATAAAAATAATGAACTTAAAAATCTGTCACGTTCTGAAACTATTGCAACAATGCTTGAAATTGGTAATATGTTAAATAAAGTTGCAAATACTAATTTTCCACTCTTTATAGATGATAGTGAAAGTTGTGCTGATTTTAACTTTATAGAAGATTATGCAAAAGATACACAAATCTTAATTTCAAGAGTTCAAAAAGGTCAAGAATTAACAATATCAAATTACAATGATAAGGCTATGCAAATCGCTGCATAGTCTTAAATAATAAATTATATTAAATTGGAGGAATACATATGAAAATCAAATGTTTATTAGTTATGCCTGGTAAAGAAGTTCAAAGAGTAAGAATACCAGCAAATATAAAATTTATAAAAGCACTTATAGGAGAACATCTATTAAATATAAGGGCAAATCAAAATAATATTATTATTGCAAATCAAAATGCTAGAAATGATGAATTTAACAGATTTTTTCAAGGAAATATCTTATATGGGACATTTATTGTAGTGTCTTTAAAGAAAAATAAAAGAACATCTATGAAAAAGAAAGATATAAGAAAATTTAGCAATATGTTTAAACTTTCTAAACATCAAAAAAAGATAGAAAGATTTAAAGAAGAATTTTTGGAAGAATATTACTATCAACAACGAAAAAATAAACAAAAAAATAGAAAGCATAATAAAGAATTAATCTTTAAAAATGCAGCATAAAAAATTGAAAGGAAGGTAAAAAATATGAACAAAGTAATTTTATTAGGAAGACTTACAAAAGATGTAGAACTAAGATATACAAAAAATACAAATAATGCAGTAGCATCATTTAGCATAGCAGTAAATCGTGCTTTTGTAAAACAAGGAGAAGAAAGACAAGCAGATTTCTTTAATGTTGTTGCTTGGAATAAGTTAGCAGAAAGTATTTCAAAATATGTTTCAAAAGGCCAACAAATTGCTATATTAGGAAGATTAGAAACAAGAACTTGGGAAGATGAACAAGGTATAAAACATTATGTAACAGAAGTCATTGCTGAAGAAGTAGATTTTTTAGAAAGAAGAAAGAAGCAAGAACCTAGTGATGCTATATTAAATGGAACTAGCACACCTATACAGGACTTTACAAATAATAGTGAAGATGAAGAAATAATGGGTAGTGATGATTTACCATTTTAAAAGAAGGAGGAAAAATTAAATGAAAACAAAGAGTAATGCAATGGTATTTACCAGAGATGAATTACAATATATTGCTAATGGTTTATCTATTTCAATAAATAGTTATGGAGAAAATATAGAGGCATTTGCAGATATTATGAATCTATTAGATAGATTCAATGCTGAATTAGATGAATTTACTTTTCAAGATATGGAAAATTCAAAGGAGGAATAAACATGGAAACAAATATAATCGCAGTTAAATATGAAGATGATTTTTTTCCAAGAACTTTTAACGGACGAGATTATTCATACTTTACAGAAAAAAAGGTATCTGTTGGTGATTTGGTTATAGCACCTACAAAATATGGAACAAAAATCGCAAAAGTAACAAGGATAAATATTACAGAAGAAGAAATAGAAAAGATTAGACCATTTATGAGAAAAATTACCAAAAGGCTAAATAAAGATAGATATATAAATTTTAATGAGATTTTAGAGGAAGTTGCATAATTTTATGAATGAAAAAGAAATGGCTAAAATTCTAATAAATGAGTTATCTAAATTAGGATTTGTTATTCATAGATATAATGCAGTTACAACGAACTCTATCTATTTAAAATTAGATTTTGGTGTTTGTTGTGGTATTAGAATCTCTAACCACAGTGGAAAAAAGAAATATCATTATAGATTCAATATTGTAAAAGGATATAGTGGAGATAAGGTTACATATTCAAAAAATCTTATCTCCTATTTTTATACTTTTGAAGAAATATCACAACTAATTAAAGATGTCCTAGAAGAAAGAAAAAAGAAAATTCAAAAATATGGTCTTAATAATTATCAAAAATATATGGAAATAGAAAAAGGAAGCAATCCACTTTTCCAAAGATTTAAACAAGTAATTTGAAAGGAGAACAAGTATGGAAGGTATAGAAAGATTGGAACTAGAAGTGTTGGAAATGAATAATTTTAGCATTTCCAATATGTTTAATAATATAAAAAATAAACCTGAATTACAAGAAAAATTTAATAATAAAGAAAAAACAATTAAAGGAATGTATGAATATGTATATGAAAAAGCAAGAGCATTACAACAAGGAAATGTAGCAAT
This sequence comes from uncultured Clostridium sp., assembly GCA_946498265.1. Taxonomy (GTDB): domain Bacteria; phylum Bacillota; class Clostridia; order TANB77; family CAG-508; genus CAG-269. The sequence goes on from CAMMNR010000028.1 coordinate 13,938, forward strand.
GGTAAATGACCCAGTTGTATATTTATGGGCTACTAACTATTTTAAATATACAAATGAAGAACTTGGTATAACAAAGAAAGGGTTAAAACCTGAAACTAATAAAAAGGAATCAAAAAAAGAAGATAAAAAAGAGGAAAAAAAGGCTGAAAAGAAAGAAGATAATCCTCAAATTTCAATGTTTGGGGAGGTGCAAAAATAATGGGATATGTAAAAAAAGCATATAGAGAAATATTTTATTTGTTAGACAATTATTCTGAACTTCCAAAAGGTTGGGATAAATTTGTCAAAGAACAAGAAAAATATCATAATGTAATTATAAAATCCAGCAAAAATAAATGTCATTGTACTAATTGCAATTCTAACTTTATTAGTAAGAAAAAAGTAAATGAAGAAGTAAGATGCCCTAACTGTCATAATAAATATTTAATTAAAAGGAGCAATTTAAGATATTATGAATTTAAAGATTATTTATCTATTTTAGATATAGTTAATGATACTTTTGTTATTAGATATTTTGAATTAAAAAGTTGCATAGATGCAAAGCATAAACATCATTCTTCTGTTGTGGAATTTGCAAGAGAAATACCTACAAATACTTATTATAGAGATGTATATGTAAATGATAGAGTATCAAGATGTCAATGCCATATATACATATATCATGATATGGATGAATATTTTAATCCTATAAAATGGAGAGAATATACTAGAAATTATTCACTTATTGATTATTCAATAGTATTTCCTAATAATATAAAGAATTTACTTAAAAATACAAAATTCAAATATTCTTGTATATGGGATATAGCAAAACATTCAACATATATTGATTTATTAGACTTAATAAAAGATAAAAGTATAAGTGATATAAACAAAATTGAAATGTTTGCAAAAATGAAATTATACAATTTAGCATTAGAAACAAATAAATTTATTAGTAATTCCTCTTTTCAAAAAACTTTTGGACTTACGAAGGACTATTACCCTCTTATGAAAAAATATAATATAACATATACTCAATTAAAAATACTAAGATTATTACAAGAAAAAGATATGAAAAAAATACGATATTTAGAAAATTTTACTGGTTTTGGAGGCAGTACAACAGATTTAGAGGAGATTTCAAAATATATTAGTTTAAATCGTTTCATAAAATATTCTAAAATGCACCATAGAAAAGTAAAAACATATCTATACAAAGATTATTTAAGATTTGCTAAACTTTTTGGATTTGATTTAAAAAACAACAGATATGCTTTTCCTAAAAATTTAAAAGAAGCACATGATAAATTAGAAAGTCAATATGAAGTCCAATGCAATGAAATTATGAGAAAAGCAATTAGAAAAAGAGGTAAGGAATTGTCTGTTAATACATTTCAAAATAATAAATTTATTATTTTACCTGCATTTACTTTAAAAGCACTACAAGACGAAAGTAAACAGCAAAGAAACTGTGTCAGAACTTATGCTGAAAGATATGCCGAAGGTAAATGTGATATTTATTTTTTAAGAAATGTTAAAAATATTAAAAAATCATTAGTTACAGTTGAAGTAAAAAACAATAAGGTAGTACAAAGTAGAATAAAAAATAATGATGATCCAAATAAAACTCAATTAGCATTTTTAAATAAATGGGAACAAAAAGTATTGAAAGGAGCAGCATAAATTATGAAAAAGAATACAGACAAAATAAATAAAACAAAAGAATTATTTGATAAAATAGTAGAAGGTGTAAATAATATTATATCTTCAGGTGAATTTGAAAGATTTTTAAAATTTAGTAAAAATTTTCATCATTATAGTTTTAATAATATAGTTCTTATATATTCTCAAATGAAAGAGGCAACACAAGTAGCAGGTTTTAAGAAATGGCAATCAATGGGAAGAAAATTAAAGAAAGGTGTTCATGGAATACAGATTATTTATCCAATAAAAAGAAAATACACTAAAATAATTGAAGGACAAGATAGTTTATTAGATGATAATAACAAAGAGCAAGAAGTAGAATATATGACATATAGATACACATATGTATATGATATTTCACAAACTGTTGGAAAACCATTGCCATTAGAAAATAATGCTTTAAACAGTGATAACAAAAAAGAGTTTTATGAATTTTTAAAAGCATTTTCTCCTTATAAAATAGAGGAAGAAGATATTTTTGGAACTGCCAAAGGTTATTGGATTGAAAAAAAACAAAAAATTATAATAAAAAAATCATTATCTATCGATGATAAAGTTTCTGTATTGTTACACGAACTTACTCACGCATTTTACGATGATTTTGACTATAAAGAAGATAGGAATTTATCAGAAACATTTGTTGAATCAGTTGCATATATTGTGGCTGATTATTTTGATTTAGATACATCTCTTTGTAGTTTTGAATATATTGCATCATGGGTTGGTGAGGATACTAAAATAATACTTGAATTAGGAGACAAGATACAAA
>CAMMNR010000029.1 GCA_946498265.1 uncultured Clostridium sp.
AAGCCAACCTACTAAATCTCTTTTATCTGTAAATCTACTTATGTTATACCACCTCCGATTTTAATAATTTAATAATCGATTATTAATCATGGTATAACGTATATTTAGCTATTTATCAGCGCCCTTTTTGAAATTTTAGTTCAAACCGGTTGTATTATTTTGCATTTGCTTACGCGAATTATCAATATTATCTTTCATTTTTATTCTATTTTCAAATGCCTTGTCAATTATTGCTTTGAAGTTTCTCATCGCATAATCCCAATTATACATTTTACTATATCCACTCTTTATATTATCAGCTAATCGAGCTGGTATATCATCATAAGAATATGTATTATCACTTCTTTGTAGTTCTGGCAATAATATTCCTATCAGTCCTGAATTCCCATTAATACTACCTCTAAGTCCTGCATATATTTCCCAATCTACGTGTTTTCTTGTTTTTGTATTTTTTCCGACTAATACAACTACTACAGAAGAATCTGAAATATAATCCTCTCTAATTAATCTTTTTATATATTCATCGCTATTATCTGAGTCTATATCATTATCCATTACAGATTTATTTATCATAATATCTTTAAAATTATTATCAATATAATCTTTATATTTTTGATCATCCTTATGATAATAACTTATAAAAACTTTGTGTTTTCCACTATCATTAAAATAATTATACATTTTCATCTTCCTTTCCTTGTATAATTTCTGCTATTTCATCCGCTATTTCTTCAATCGTATTTACACTTGTACTTCTAGCCACTTTATCTGCTATAGATGGTGAATAATCTATAACTTCCTGTTTAGTTATGTTATGCCAGATGGGTAATAATATTTGTTGATTTGAAATTGAGCGAGTTATTAATCCGTCTAATTCATAATTTGTCCATCCTTTTTTTATAAAATTCTTTGATAAAATTATTATACCAAATTTGCTTTTAGCAACTCCTTTATCAATTTTTTGTCTTAGGCTATCTCCTATCTTTAATTCAAATTCATCATACCAAACATTTAATTTTCTATCTTTTAATGCATTCGCCAATGGTCTTACAACTTCTTCTTTATCTTCAGAAGCATGAGATATAAACACATCATATTCTTTTTCATCATCATTATCTAATTTATTTCCCAAAAATAATGAGGATAACTCTGATGTATTATATCTTTTTGCTGGTGGCATAGCTCCTGGTAAAACTCTAACAGCACTTCTTACCTGTCCACCATACCCTCCTAAATTAATAACTACAAACCATATCCCATTACTTGGAACTACTATTCTATATGGAGAACTCTTTACATATCCACCATAATACTTATATCTTCTACCATTTTTATAATTGTTGTAGTTACTACTATTCAATAATAAAACATTTGCAGCATTTCCCTTTAATGTTACTTCAACTATATTACCCTTTTCTAAGTTTCCTAAGTTATATACAGTATATTTCATACATTCCCTCCATCTCTTATCCACAGTTATTTTATCAATCTAACTATGAAATAATTAATTATGAATTTCATACTAACTTCTTTAGTTCTTCTGCAAATTGAACCATTTGTTTGTTAGTTTCCTTTAAATCTGTAATTAACTCATTATATCTTTTATATTTCTTCTGAATCTCCTGAGGGGATAATTGACTATTAACTTCTTTTTCTATTTCTTGATTATACCATCTCCTATATTTAGCCTGCCATTTTGTTAAATGAGGTCTTAATCCAAAATTTAAAGTTTTAATCAAAATATTTTCTAATTTTTCTAAATCTTTATCTTTCTTTCTAGGTTCAATTTCCTTTAATAAATCTCTAATAATTCCAAATAATGAATACCAAGAATTATATACTTCTACAATAACATCTTTATCTTCCTCGAATAATAGTCCTACTTTTCTTGTCATTATTTCCACCCAAGCCTTATGAGCTATTCTAGAAATATCCTTATTTTTTTCAATACTTATATTTCCTATATTTGCAATACTTATATTCATATGAACTATTTTAAATTTTTTTCTAAAAAAATATTTAAATACCTTATAGATTAAGTAAACTAGTATAGTTGCCAAAATAATTAACCAAATACATACAATTACATTATCCAAAGTTACTATTATTGAAATAGAGTGCAAATAATTCAATATATCCATGCATATGTCTCCTTTAAGTTAAGTCTATTTTAAATTTTTAAATCCTTCATATTCCTTAAATGCCAACAAATATAATGCTTTTAATAAATCCGGATTTTTTTCTCTTAGTTCGTCTACTACTGTATCCGAACCAACTTGTAATTCCTTATTTTCTTCTATAATTTCATCTATTAGCGCTGGTAATTCCATACAAATCTTATAAAAAGCTTCTTTATCTCCTGTAACTATTTCATAAAACTTATCCATTGAAACTCGTCTAATTCTTTGGTTCTCCATTTTTTCTCCATCTATAGAAACTTTCCAAACTATATTTTGGCTGCTTTTAGCTATAACTTCTACTAAATAACATTCAGCTTTATTATCACTAGCTATTTTATTTAACATTCTCATATATGTTTTTTGTGCGGAAGAAGAATTCATTGTATTATGCTTATTTTTCATTTCAATATATATTTTAGTTCCATCATTTTTTGTATAAATGACATCGAATCCTTCTTTTGGAACTTCACATTTTTTTATATATTTAAACATGTTTTGATGAAAATATCCAATAGCATTTGAATTTGTTTTATCTCTTTGTCTTACTAATTCATCTTTTATTACTTCCTCGAAATTTTTTCTATATACTTTACTATCAAATACCATTTTAATAGGATCTACTATATTAGAATTAAATTTACTTAAGTCAATTCCATCTAATGTTTTTTCATATGTAGAAATTGTATTTTTTATATGTTGTTTCAAATTTTCTCTTGTTATAAAATTAAGATTCCACATTTGTATCAACTCCTTTATTTAGTGCATCCATAATTGATATTCCAACTTCTTTTGCTAGCTCTACAGGTACAGCATTTCCTATTTGTTTATATATATCATTCATTTTACCTGCAAATTGCCATTCATCAGGAAATGATTGAATTCTTGCATATTCTCTAGTAGTAAAAGGTCTACTTTCATCAGGATGACATCTATCAGTTTGTTTCATCATAGGTGAACATGTTAATGTTAGTGATGGCTCATCCCATGAAATTCTTCTTGCAATTCCAGTTCTTCCTCCTCCCATAAAATAGCATGATTTCATATAGTCTCTGGCTACATCATCCGGTAAATCTTTCCAATATCCTCCAGGTGGTACTAAATCAAATACTTTTTTCTTTTTTTCTGGGTATTTTGCTCCAACTGATTCTGGTACATTTTGTAATACATCTCTTAAAACAGGTTTATAATCATGAGGTTTTGGATATTGAAATTTAACACTTTCTTTTAAATCATTTCTAGTTCCTATTATAACAACCCTTTGCCTCTTTTCAGCTACTCCATAATCCCATGCATTTAAAACCTTCCATTCAACTTTATATCCTAAATCTTCAAAAACATCTACCATTGTTTGAATTGTTCTACCACCATCATGAGTTGTCAATCCTTTTACATTTTCAGCTAAAAACATTTTAGGTTGTAACTGTCTTAAAAATTCAGCATAATAGAAAAACATTGTTCCTCTAACATCTTCTAAACCCAATTTTTTTCCGGCATAACTAAATGATTGACAAGGATATCCTCCTGATAATAAATCTAATTCTCCTTTTTTTAAATTAAATTCTTTTAGTAAATCTTTTTGAGAAAATTTAACAATATCTTCTTCAATTACATTCCAATTTGGTCTATTTAATCTTAATGTATCACATGCTGTTTTATCTATTTCTACTAACCCTATTTCTTCAAATCCTGCTTTTTCTAATCCTAATGCTAAGCCTCCTGCTCCTGCAAATAATTCTATACATTTTCTTTTCATTAAAGCCCTCTCCTTTAGTACAATTTTGTAATTCCTATTTCATCTATATATTCTAATAATTCTTGATATTTTTCTCCATAAGCAAATGACTGTGGTGCAGTAATTTTCTATACTCGTTTTTCCTCAAATTATATACACTATATCATAAATTTCATTTTTTTTCTACAAACTAACCGTATTTCTCTTAAGTTTTTCTATAATGTTATTTTTCTAACTACCACTAGTTATTCCATAGTATAATGCAATTTCTTTTATTTCAATTAACAATTCTTTTTTTATCTTTTCATCATTATTAAATTTTTGTTTTAAATTATTTAATTTTATGATGTCTGCTTTATCTATTATAAGTTGTTTTAAATCAGATGTATAATTTTTATCAAGCATTTCAATTCTATCAGCTATTTCTTTTAAATACTCGTAATCTAATATATTAATCTTTTGTATCTCTTCTAAGAGTTTATTAGTATTCCAAATAGTTATCATTTCATTATTGTTTAATAAACTATTTTTTCTCCATTCTTTATTTAATTCTTTTTCTTCACGTTCATCAACTTGTTCTTGCTCCACATCAATTAAATAAACTTTATCTTTAAATGAACCTTTTTTCTTATTCTTAAGTTCTCTAGCAATTTCTACATCATTATGTGATATATTCTTTGTTTCCATAATTGTTTCAATTACTTCCATTAAATCTGCTAATTCTTCTACACTATGTTCTTCAATAAATTCATGAGCTTCTTCAAACAATTTTTTATCCAGTTCTTGTATATATTCATTATCTTCTAAGATTCTATAATTTGCTTTTCTTCCTTCTAAATTATTTATTTCTTCAGGTATTTTATCTCTTACTAATTTATTATAAGTATATATCATATTCATCAACCCCAAAAGTATTTTAAAACAATTGTTTGTGTTTGTCAATATAAATTTATTATTTTTTCATTTTATTTCTAGTATATATTTTTATTTTAATTCGCATATAAACTTTCTAAAAATTCTTTAGAATATTCTCTTTGGTTCTCATAATTTGACAAAAACTTTCTTTGCTCTTTATTATTAATTTTATTATTATTTCTTATATTATTATCTTCCACTTTTTTATGAATAGCCTGTCCATCTTTTGATTGATACTGGTATCCATTATTTAATGGATATGGTGAATCTTTTATATAAATTTTTCTTTGAATTATTTGATTATTTCCATTCCTAATCAGCTCAACAATTATGAAATCTTTATCTCTTAAATCTGAAATCCAACTTGAAACTGTTTTTGGGTTTACATTTAATTTCTCTGCTAAATATTTATTAGATGCAAAACAATATCCTTCTTTACAAGCAAGAGATGTTATTATTGCATATAATAGTTTTTCATTTGCTTTTAATTCTTTATTATATAAAACTGTTGCGGGAATCACTGAATAATATCCTATCGCTTCTTTATTTTCTTTCATATACCACTCCAATTCTAGCAGTAATATCATTTATTATTGTTGGATGACTAATAGATTGTCTTGCATTTTTGCAATAAAAAACAGAATACTTCAACTAATTTGAAATACTCTGTAATATAGATGATTACTGCATTTTATTAAAATTTCTTTATGGTTGGTATATTTTAAACCCCACAGGTGTGGATTTAAATTTACAATTTCCTGCAAGTTGGGAACAAGCAAAAAAAATAAAATTTTCGCAGGGATTTGATAAACCTGCTCCACGTGACTTTGTAGGATTTGGACCTTTAACAGAACCTGAAGCATTAGCAATTTATAATTTTACTTTGATGCATGATTTTAGATTAGTCATAGCCTATCATACACAAGGTCAAGAAATTTACTGGCAATTTCAAAATTTTAACCCTCCTATGAGTTTTGAAATTGGTCAAAAATTAGCTGAAGCAAGTGGTTATTTACTAACAGAAACTCCTTATAATTCTAGCTTTGCCGGATATAAAGATTGGTTTATTCAAAATTATAATAGACCTGGATATACTATCGAAGCTGGTATTGGAGAAAATCCTCTTCCTATTTCTCAATTTGATGAAATTTATAATGACAATATCGGAATTTTAGTACTTGGTGCTATCTCTTAATTTATTATTTATTTCTTAAGTCTTGTAAACAAAAATGCAAGACTTTTTATATACTAGGAAAATTTTCCAAAATTCCTAGTATATAATTGTTTTCTTATAAAGACTAATATCTACCTTGTTATATTAGTATTCTTTAAAATAAATTTGGAAATTGTTTTACAATTCCATTAACAAAAAATTGAGACATTCTTAAAATTTCTTTTTGAACCATATCATAGCTTCTTGTATCTCCTGGTTGTATTGTGTGAAAAATTGGGTTTATATTGTTCATAAATTTATCTCCTCCTAATATAGAATATTAGAAGAAGATAAATTTGTTTACTATATTTTTATTTCTTTTTCCATTATATACATATTTTTACCAAATTTTTGCTTATACCATTTATTTAAACCTTTCCTATTTTTAAATATATGTATTTCTTTGTTTTCGTATTTATCTAATGTTTCATTTATTAAATTTAATCTTGTTTTATCCCAATTTATTGTTTGTTTTATAAAATCTAAATTCATTTGCTCTTTACAACCTGGAATTTCTGGTTTTTCTTCACCTTTATGTTTTATATATCTTGAAATAATTCCTTTTACTCTTGCTAGTTTTGAATAATTCAGAAAATAACCATATCTGAATTTTTAATTCTCTCATCTAAAGTATTTTTGTATGTTCTATCAATTATCCATTTAGTCTCCTTTACCTTATTTAAAATAATTTCATCTCTTTCATTTTTATCTCGTATCTGCCAATTTTCCAAATGATGTATTCCATCTATATGATAAACTGGTAAATTTAATTCTTTTCCTAAATTATTTGCTAATGTAGTTTTTCCAGTTCCTGGCCCACCTATAATGGAATTTCTGTTTACACCATTAATCATAAGAATTTCTCCTTTATAATTTCTTTAACTAATATTTTTATTTTTTATATAACTTCCTTTAAACTCTTCTGACAATATATCCATTTCTATAACATCATAATATTTCCCATTAATAAATCTACATTTTCTCCTTCTCCCATATTCTTTAAATCCACATTTTTTATAGCAAGCTAGTGCTCTTTCATTAAATTCCATTAAATCTAACTTTATATTGTTTAAATTCAAATAGTTAAAACCATAATCTAATATCAATCTTATTGCTTCTGTTCCATATCCTTTTTCTCTATAATCTTTATCACCTATAAAAATTCCTAATTCCGCTGTTCTTCTGAAATGATTTATATCTTCTAATCCTATGGTTCCTATTAATTTGTCTTCTTGACTATCTACAATTGAAAATGTTGCTTCTGCATCTATTTTTTCTTCTAGATATTTCTTCTCTGCTTCTATTGTCATAATTTGATGGCTTCTTCCTGTATAGTCTGTTATATTAAAATCGTTCATCCATTCTGTGTATTTTTCTACATCTTCCAGATTTCTTGGTGATAAATAGATTCTCTCTCCTACTAATTTTTTAAAATATTTCATTATACATTCCCCCTTTATAAAAATAAGCCTTGCTAAGAAATCATTTAAGACTCCTCAGCAAGACTTTAATCTCACATCTGTGTAGATAATCATTTTTGATTACCCTATATCGCTCAAAATTTATTAATTTCTAGATATACTCCTAAATATGTTTTTTATTTTAACACGTAATTTAAAAGTTGTCAACCAGTAAACATAATTTCCGTTTATTTTGTAACCCATTTTATTAAATTTAAATTAGCTGAGTCAAGTAACATATCATGTCTTGGCATTACTCTAAAAGTATAACCATAATTTCCACCAGTTGTTAATTCAATTTTTGTAGTAAAATAATATTTTCTATTTTCTTCATCTTGTTCAGTTAAAGTCATCGGAATTATATTAATATCTTCGACAATTCCATTTTCCAAAATCTTTCCATAATATGCTTCTACAATAACCTTTTCTACATCTATATTTGGCAATTCTACTTCACAGCCAACTTCTATATTATTTCCTGCATCTATTGTAATGTTATCAAGATTATCAACTTGTGTTATTTTAACATCTTTCCAATTAACATATAAGTCTTTTTTCCATGAATTATATGCTGCAACATTGTCTATATCTTCATAATATTTCTTTGTTAAATTACATAGTGGCATATACAATTTATTTGTATAATCTACAAGCATTCTTGCTGTACTATATTTTCCACCTGTTGTTATTATTGAGTTTTTCATCAATTCAAGCCATTTTTTAGATAATCCATTTTTATCTTTTTCATAATATGTTGGTATAATTTTTTCTTCTAATGTTCTATACATACTTTGGCTATCTGCCATATCTTGTGCTTCATATGAGTCATACTCTGCATTTGTTCCAATTGTCCATCCATTAGTTTGTGTATATCCTTCTGCCCACCAACCATCTAATACACTAAAGTTTATGACTCCATTTACTGATGCTTTCTGTCCACTTGTTCCTGATGCTTCCATTGGTCTTCTTGGGTTGTTTAACCATACATCTACACCACTTATTAGATATCTTGACATTGCTATATTGTAATTCTCTAGTAAGAATATTTTTCCTTTGAATTGTGGCATCATTGATATTTCGTGTATATATTTAATTAGATCTTGACCTTCCTTATCTGCTGGATGTGCTTTCCCTGCAAAAATTAATTGAACTGGTTTATCTTCATTATTTAATATTTGTGTTATTCTTTCTAAATCTTTAAATATTAATGTTGCTCTCTTATATGTTGCAAATCTTCTTGCAAATCCAATTGTTAATTTATCTGGACTTAATTTTGATGTTATTTCATTTATCTCTTCATAACTATATCCTGCTCTTCTTAATCTTTGCATTGTACTGTCTTTTACAAATTTTATTAATTTTATTTTTCTATCTGTATGTACATTCCATAATTTTTCATCTGGAATATTTTTTATTTTTTCCCATACATAATCTTGATACATATTATCTTGCCAATATGGCATTAAGTATTTATTATATAATTCTTTTAATCTAGGTGCTAACCATGAACAAGTATGTATACCATTTGTTACATATGTTATTGGAGATTCATTTGCTGATATATTTGGCCATATATCACTAAATAATTCCCTTGAAACAGCTCCATGTAATTTACTTACACCATTTTTCTTTCCCGCTATTTTTAAAGCTAAAATTCCCATATTAAAGCCATCATCTAAGTCTAACCCTGGTTTCATTCCTAATCTTAAAAATTCTTCTCTATCTATTCCTAGTCTTGGCCAGAATTCTTTGAAATATTTTTCAACTAGAGCTATTGGAAAAATATCATTTCCAGCTGGTACTGGTGTATGTGTTGTAAACACTGTTTTTGAGCTTGCAATATCTCTTGCTACATCAAATGATACTTGCTTTTCTTTAATTATATTTTTGATAATTTCAAGAATTAGAAACGCTGAATGTCCTTCATTCATATGATATACTGTAGGATTTAGTTTTAAATATTTTGTTAATAAACTAACTCCTGCCATACCAAGTACAATTTCTTGTCTAATTCTCATTTCTTGGTCTCCACCATATAGTTTTAATGTTACATCTCTGTCTTCTGCATTATTTTTTTCTATATCAGAATCTAGTAAATATAATGTTACTCTTCCTACATTTATTTGCCATACTTTTAAATATAGTCTTCTTTTTGGAAATTTTACATATATTACTAATTCATCTCCATTTTCGTCTTTAACTGGATTTATTGGTAAATCATATAAATCTATTCCATTATATTCTGTTTCTTGTTGTCCATATCCATTTATTTTTTGTTTAAAATATCCGTGTTTATATAGTAGACCTACTGCTACTAAAGGAATTCCTAAGTCACTTGCTGATTTTAGATGATCTCCTGATAAAATTCCTAATCCACCAGAATAAATAGGTATAGTTTCATCTAAACCATATTCTGCTGAAAAATATGCAATTAAATCTTTTTTATTTTCTGGATATTTATTAGAAAACCATGTATTTTTGCTATTCATATAGTCATCGAAGTCTTCTACTACTTTGTCATATTCTTTTAGAAATAATATATCTTTAGATGCTTTTTCTAATCTTTCTTGTGATACATTTTTTAAGAATTTAACTGGGTTTTTACTAGATTCTTCCCATAAATCTCTGTCTATTTTTTGAAATAATCTTAAAAATTCTGTGTTCCAAGACCACCATAAATTATTTGCTATTTCTGCTAGCTTTTCTATTCTTTTTGGTAATTGTGGATTTACTGTAATTCTATTAAAAACATACATTGTTATTCCTCCTTCGTATCTTTGTGTAATTATCTATTGTAAAATATATTTATATTATCTATTATATTTAAATATTTGTCAAATGTTTTTTAAAAAATCTTTAATTCATAATTAGAAAACATGAGGGAGTTATATATTATATTTTTCGCTATCCCAACACTTTACATACTCTAATAAAATCAGCTCCCACGGGACTGTCGCTGATTTAATAAGAGTATGTATCGTGTCGGTCCCCACGAAACTCGCTTAAAATATAATATATAACTCCCTCATGCTTTCTAATTATGAATTAAAGTTAAAAAATCCTAAGTATATCATTATAAGTTACAAATATGGCTAAAGCAATTAATATAGAAAATCCCAATAACTGTATATTTATCTCTGTTTGTTCCTTTAATGGTTTTTTTCTTATTGCTTCTATCAATAAAATCAATATCTTTCCACCGTCTAAAGCCGGAATTGGCAACAAATTAGTTACTCCTAAAGATAATGATATAAGTGCTAACAAATATATAAAATCTTGTATATCATCAGTTTTAGCAACAGTTTCAGAAATCCCTACAGGTCCCATCATTTGATCTACTCCCACATTTCCTGTAAATAGTTGTTTTAAATTATCTATTATGGAAAACATGAATTCTGTTGTTTGCACTCCGCCATTTATACATCTGTTTATAAAATTATCTGGTGTTTTTTTGAATGTTGCTCCCAAATAATAATTTGGAATATAATCTGGTGTTAATTCTATTTTTATTTCTTCATTTCCTCTTTTTATTGTTAGTAACATAGTATTCAAACCTTCAGTATTAAATATTTCTACTACTTTTTGAGTATCTCCATTGACAGATTCGTTATTTATTGCAATCAGTTCATCATTTGATTTTATTCCTTGTTCTTCTGCTGGGCTTCCTTTTTCTACTGTTACTATTTTACAATCATCATCTAAATAAATTCCTGTATACTTACTTGGTACTTCTGTTGGCTTTATATTATATTCTAAGATTTCACCATTTCTATCTATTTTTATATTTATTTCTTCCCCATTTTGATTTTCAAGAACTTTATTTATATCAATTTGACTTTTTATTTCATTGCCATCTAGTTCTATTACCTTATCACCATTTTGTAATCCAATCTCTTGTGCTACAAAATCATTTAATGTTGTATCTATTTCATTAGAAACATATGGTCCTAATGTTACTGACATTAGTATAAAATATACAATTAATCCAAAAACTATATTAACAATCGCTCCTGCTGCACATATTGCTATTCTTTTTGGAATACTTGCTTTCGAAAAAGATCTGCTATCCTCTGACCTTTCTTCTTCACCTTCCATGCTAACAAATCCACCTAGAGGTAATAGTCTAAGTGCATATTTTGTTTCTTTGCCTTGTTTTTTCCATATTAAAGGACCAAATCCTATTGCAAATTCATTTACTTTTACTTTACAAAGTTTTGCAACTAGAAAATGTCCTAATTCATGTATAAATATTAGAAATCCTAATAAAACTATTATTTTTATTGCCGCTAATATAAATCCTAGCAATGCTAACCTCCTTTATAATAACGTAAACAACGCATATGCAAATGGTGCTAAAAAGATTAGACTATCGATTCTGTCTAACATACCTCCATGACCTGGAATTAAATTACTAAAATCTTTTATATCAACATATCTTTTTATACTAGAAGCTGCAAAATCACCAATCTGCCCTACTAAACTTAGTATTAATGCTATTATTCCTATATATAAATATGAATATTCCATTCCTAAATAATTATTAACGAAAAATGTGTATGCTAACATTAATAATATAGCGCCAATTGTACCTGCAACACATCCTTCTATAGATTTCTTTGGACTTATTTTACTAAATTTATGTTTTCCTATTAGTTTTCCTACAAAATATGCAAATATATCTGTTCCCCAAGCTGCTAAAATTGCATACCATACTAATATTTTTCCATTTTCCATTCCATCTATTAATGCTACAAACATTATAAAAAATACTACATAAAAGATTCCTATAAATGTAAATGCTATATCTTTAAATGTTGTTTTCATTTCTGTTGCTATGACTTGTGCAAACAATACTATTAATATAGATGGAATTGTTACTGTTACAATTAGATTTAAACTCTCAGCTGGTATTAAATGTACAACAGCTATACTTAAACAACTTAAGTATCCTACCCATCTTACTGGATTTGAAACTTTTGCTACTGCATTAAAATATTCATTCATTGCTAGTAATGCTATTATTTCTAATGCTATATCTACTACATATGTATTCCCTATTAAAAAAATTATTAATACTAAAGGGAAACCTAATAATCCTGATGTTATTCTTTTTATATCCATATTACTACCTTTCTTGCCAATACAGGAAACGTGCCAAAATAGCCCGTCCCTTTTGGCACTCCTAATTAGCTCCAAATTTTCTTGTTCTTTTTTGATATTCAACTATTGCATTATCTAAGTCTTCTTCTGTGAAATCTGGCCAATTTTTATCTATAAATAAAAATTCAGAATATACTAATTGCCATGGTAAAAAATTACTTAACCTTAATTCTCCACTTGTTCTTATTAATAAATCTGGATCTGGCTGTCCTTTTGTATATAAGTTTTCTGATACTAATTCTTCTGTGATGTCATCTATTTTTATTTCTTCATTTTTTACCTTATTTGCTATATTCTTTATAGCTTTTATTATTTCGTCTCTTCCTCCATAGTTTAATGCTATATTAAATGTAACTCCTGTATTGTTTTTTGTTCTTTCCATACAGTTTTCTATACTTTTTTGCATTCCTGTGGATAGTGCTGTTATATCTCCTAAAATTTTTACTTTGATATTTTCTGTATCAGCTCTTTTAGCGTAATCATCTAAATAGTTTTGAAGTAACATCATAAGTGCTTTTACTTCATCTTCTGTTCTCTTCCAATTTTCTGTTGAAAATGCGTATACTGTTATATATTCTAGTCCTATTTTGTTTGCATATCTTACTATTTTCTCTAAAGTTTTTGCTCCTTCTTTATGCCCATAACTTGCTGATTTTCCTTGTGCTCTTGCCCATCTTCTATTTCCATCCATAATTATAGCTATATGTTTTGGCAATTCTTCTTTTTTTAATTCCATAGAAAAACTCTGCATGATTATTCCATTTTAATTACAAAAATTTGATATATTATAATAACTTTCTATTATTTAAATAATCAAAATTTTTGAAATCATGCTCTCCTTTCTTATTTATTTCTATTTTGAATATATGTAGCTAATCCTTTTAAAAATTCAGCTTTTTCTCCATAACTTTCTATTTGTTTTATTGCATCTTGTATTATCACTTCTAATTTTTTCTTTGCTTCTTCAAGCCCATATTTTGATACATATGTGCATTTTTTCTTTTCTTTATCATTTCCAACAGGTTTTCCTAATACTTCTTCATTTCCTTCTTCTGATAATATATCATCTTTTATTTGAAATGCTAAACCTATTTTCTCTGCATAAATTGTTAATCTATCTAAATCTTCTTTATTACAGTCAGCTAATATTGCGCCCATTCTTACACATAGTCTTAATAAAGCTCCTGTTTTGTTTTTATGCATATAATCTAAATATTTTTCTTGTATTTCTTTTCCTTCATATTCTGTATCTACATATTCACCAGATATCATTCTATCAACAGAAGTTGTAAATTCATTAAATACCTGTAATTTTTTATCTAAATCCTCTTTTTTAGATTTTTTTAAATCTTCACTTATTACGATATATGCACTATTTAATAAACCATCTCCTGCAAGTATTGCTGTAGCTTCATTAAATTGTTTATGATTAGTTAGCTTCCCATGTCTAAAATCATCATTGTCTATTCCTGGCAAATCATCATGAATTAATGAAAAATTATGTACCATCTCTATTGCAACAGCATATGGAAAACATTTTTCTACATCATTTTTAAATAATTCATATGTTGCAATTACTAAAATTGGCCTTAATCGCTTTCCTCCTGCCATTAAGCTATATTCCATTGAATCATTTAATACTTTTTCTGGACATTCTTGTTTTCTCAAGTATTTTTCTAATTCATTATTTACTCTTTGTTGATATTTTTTCAAATTATCTTTAAAATCCATAACGTTCTCCTCAAGTAATACACATTTATAAATAATTGCAAAGCAATTTTGTGCATGTGGTCGCCGAAATCTTTGATTTCGTTAACGTCTCATTTTATTATACAGACATTATTTCTTTCTCTTTTACTTCTAAAATTTTATCTATTTCTTCTATATTTTTATCTGTTATTTTTTGAATTTCGTTTTCTGCTTGTTTTAATTCATCTTCTGTTATATCTCCATCTTTTTGTTGCTTTTTAGCTTCATCTATTCCTTCTCTTCTAATGGCTCTTACAGCTACTTTAGCTTCTTCTGCCATTTTTTTTATATCTTTTACTATTTCTTTTCTTCTTTCTTCATTTAATTCAGGAAAAGCTAGTCTTATTACTTTTCCATCATTATTTGGATTTATTCCAATATCTGATGCTAAAATTGCTTTTTCTATTTCTTTTAATATACTTACATCCCATGGTTGTATAACTATTAATCTAGCTTCTGGCACTGATACACCAGCTACTTGATTTATTGGTGTTGGTGTTCCATAATAATCTATTTTTACCTTATTTAATATTGCAGGGTTTGCTCTTCCAGCTCTAACCTCTGATAGTCTTTCGCTATAAACACTTATTGACTTTTCCATTTTTTCTTTTAAATTTGTATAATCCATTTTTATTTCCTCCTTTTTGTCTCATTTGGGACGTTAAGAAACTATTGTCCCTATTTTCTCTCCTTTTACTGCCCTTACTATATTTTCTGGGTCTGATATTCCAAATACTAGTAATGGTATATTATTATCTCTACACATTGCTGTTGCAGTTGAGTCCATTACTTTTAAATCTTTATTTAATACATCTAAATATGATATTTCTTCAAATCTAATTGCATCTGGTTGTATTTTTGGATCTGCTGAATATACAGCATCTATCGCCTTTCCTAATAAAATTATATCTGCTTTTATTTCTGTTGCTCTCAATACTGCTGCTGTATCTGTTGTAAAGTATGGATGACCTGTACCTCCTGCAAATATTACTACTCTCCCTCTATTTAAATGTTTTTCTGCTTTCCTTTGTATAAATGGTTCTGCTATTTCTCTCATTTCAATTGATGTTTGTAATCTTGAATATAATCCTCTTGCTTCTAATGCATCTTGTAATGCTAATCCATTCATAGCTGTTGCAAGCATTCCCATATAGTCTGCTGTTGTTCTCTCCATTTGATGTCCATTTCTTCCTCTCCAGAAGTTTCCTCCTCCTACTACTATTGCCACTTGTACTCCCATTTCTACAACTTCTTTTATTTTGTCACATATTTTTCCTACTGTTTCTACATCTACTCCTGTCTTTTGTTCTCCTGCCAACGCTTCGCCACTTAATTTTAATAATATCCTTTTATATTTCGGCTCTGACAATTTTTCCACTCTCCTTAATTTATATTTTGTCATGCTTATTTTATCATATAATAGAAAAAAATACAGTACTTTTTTAATTTTTTCTTAATTTTTGGGTAACTATTCAGAGGTAGAAAAAAGTTATTCATAAAAACAGAGAAAATAAAATA
>CAMMNR010000030.1 GCA_946498265.1 uncultured Clostridium sp.
AAAATAGGGAAAAAAAGCCCCGTCCCCAAATTCCCTACAACCCCGTCCCCAATTTCTCTATTTCCGTCCCACAGAAAGGAAGATACAGAAATGAAAGAAATAGTAATAGCATCAGGTAATAAAGGAAAAATAAAAGAAGTAAAAGAAATACTAAACGATTACAAAATAATTTCTTTAAAAGAATTAAATATTAATATAGACATAGAAATAGAAGAAAATGAAAAAACATTTTTAGAAAATGCAATAAAAAAAGCCACAGAAATTTCAAAGAATTTAAATGGAAAACTATGTATAGCTGATGATTCAGGAATAGAAATAGAATATTTAAATGGATTTCCAGGAGTACATACAAAAAGATGGATGGAAGGAACAGATAGACAAAGAAATTTAGCAATATTAGATAAATTACAAGGAGTTCCAAAAGATAAGAGAAAAATTACATTTACAACAGCTATGGCTCTTACAAATGGTAGGGATTTAATAACAGCAGAAGGGAAAATAGATGGTTATGTTTCAGAAAATATTAGGGGAGAAAATGGATTTGGTTTTGATGAAATATTTGAATTAGAAAATGGAAAAACTTTAGCAGAACTTTCAAATAATGAAAAAAATGAAATCAGTTCAAGAAAAAAAGCATTGGAAATATTAAAAGAAAAGCTGAAACAAAAAGAAATTTAATAGAAAAAGAAAAAAAGCTAATTAATTAAAATGGGAAAAATAATAGAAAAAGAAAAAATCTAATTAATTAAAATTAAAAAAATTAACAACAAATAGGAGAAAAAATGAAAGATTTAGATAAAGCGAGAGAAAATTATAAAAAATATTTATCAAATTATGATTTAAATGATGATAAAATAAAATCAAAAGTTGAACATTCATATCGAGTAGCGGGAATATCAAGAAAAATAGCTAAAGATATGAGTTTGAATGAAGAAAAACAACAATTAGCAGAGTTGATAGGATTATTACATGATATAGGCAGATTTAAGCAATATGAAACTTTTAAAAATTATAATGTAATAAGTCAATTCGACCATGGAGACTATGGCGCTGAACTATTAAATCATGAAATTAGAAAATATATAGAAACAAGTAAATATGATAATATAATTATAAAAGCTGTAAAAAATCATAATAAATATAAAATAGAAGAAGACCTTACAGAAGAAGAACTATTTTTTTCAAAGCTTATACGAGATGCAGATAAAATAGATATATTATATGAATGTCTTAACATTTTTTGGAAAGGTAAAGAAGGATTAATCAATCAATCAATTTTATCAAATGAAATGTATGAGCAATTTAAAAAGCAGAAACTTATAAAAATAGAAAAAGATAGAAATTATAACACAATTGATGATATGTTAATAACACTAGCATACACATTTGACATTAATTTTAAAGAGAGTTATAAATATATAAAAGAACAAGATTATATAAATAAAATAATGCAAAGATTTAAATTTAAAAATATAGAAACAAAAGAAAAAGTAAAAGAACTAATAAATTTATTAAATAAATACATAGAAAATGAAAGCAAATAAAGCTTAAAATTATATATCATTAAACAGGAATATTTCACGAATGCTTATTTCAATATAAAAACAAGTTATAATAAATAAAAATCTAAACAAAAAGGATGACAAAATGAGTAAAAAATTAATAATAACAGAAAAACCATCAGTAGCAATGGAATTCGCAAAAGCATTAAAAATAACAACAAATAGGAAAAACGGATATTTAGAATCAGAAAATTGGATAATAACTTGGTGTGTAGGACATCTAGTAACAATGAGTTATCCAGAAAAATATGATGAAAAACTAAAATTCTGGAGACTAGATACATTGCCATTTATTCCAAAAGAATGGAAATATGAAATCATACCACAAGTTGCAAACCAATTTAATATAGTAAAAGAATTAATGCAAAGAGAAGATATTGAAGAAATATATAATGCTGGAGACTCTGGACGTGAAGGAGAATACATACAAAGATTAGTATTTATGATGGCAAAACCTAATCCAAAAGCAAAAATGAAAAGAGTATGGATAGACTCACAGACGCAAGAAGAAATTTTAAGGGGAATAAAAGAGGCAAAACCAATGTCAGAATATGACAGTCTATCAGATAGTGCATATTTAAGAGCAAAAGAAGACTATTTAATTGGAATAAATTTCTCAAGATTACTTTCAATTATTTATGGAAGAAGACTAGCCAAAAGTATAAATGAAGACAAAGCTTCAATATCAGTAGGTAGAGTAATGACTTGTGTTTTAGGAATGGTGGTATCAAGAGAAAGAGAAATCAGAGATTTTATAAAAACAAAATATTATAAGATAGTAGGAATATTTGGAGATGAAAAAGAAAATTTCAAAGCTGAATGGAAAGTAAATGAAAAATCTAAAATGTTTGAATCTCCAAAAGTATACAATGAAACAGGATTTAAAAAAGAAAATGACGCAAAACAATTTATATCAGAATTACAAGGAAAAAAAGCTATTATTTCAGAACTAAAAAAATCAAAGCAAAAAGAAAATGCACCATTATTATTTAACTTAGCTGAAATTCAAAATGAATGTACAAAAAGATTTAAAATAAAGCCAGACGAAACACTAGATATAATACAGAATTTATATGAAAAAAAATTAGTAACATATCCAAGAACAGATGCAAGAGTACTTTCAACAGCAGTTGCAAAAGAAATAACTAAAAATTTAAATGGAATAGCAAGAGGAATGAAAGATGAAGAAATACAAGGATATATAAAACAAATGTCAGAAGAAAAATATTCTACAAATTTGACAAAAACCAAATATGTAAATGATAGTAAAATAACAGACCACTATGCAATAATACCAACAGGACAAGGATATGAAAACTATAATCAATTAAATGATTTACAAAAACAAATATATAAAGTAATAGTAAAAAGATTTTTAGCGATATTTTATCCACCAGCTGAATACAATAAAGTACAAGTTACAGTTGATATAGAAAATGAGAAATTTTATTGTAGTGGAAAAGTATGTATAAAACAAGGTTTTTTAGAGGTATTAAAACCAATTAAAAATACTAAAAATCAATCAGAAAATAATAAAAAACAAGAAAACAATAATAACCCTGAAAATCAAGAAGAAAAAAACGAGAATAAAAATGAAAGTAAAGACGATAGCACAGATTTAGAAATATTGAAAAAATTAAAAAAAGGACAAGAAATACTAGTAAATAATTTTGAAATAAAAGAAGCAGAAACATCACCACCAACAAGATATAATTCTGGAACAATTATTTTAGCAATGGAAAATGCAGGAAAATTAATAGAAGATGAAGAACTAAGAGAACAAATTAAAGGTGCAGGAATAGGAACAAGTGCAACAAGAGGAGAAATAATTAAAAAACTAGAAAAAATAAAATATATAAACATAAATTCAAAAACACAAATAGTAACCCCAACAAATAAAGGTGAAAATATATATGATATTGTTAAAATGTCAATGCCAGACATGTTAAATCCAAAACTCACAGCAAGCTGGGAAAAGGGATTAGATATGGTAGCTAAAAAAGAAATAAAACCAGATGAGTTTATGGTTAAATTAGAAAATTATATAAATTCTAAATTTAATAAATTAGTGGTAAAAATGTAAAACACTCTAAAAGTAATTAATTTAATTACTCAAATTAAAACAGAAAGAAAAGTCTTAACATTTGTATTTATTATATCTTTCATTGTTAGGTTTTTATATTTTATAAAAGAAGAAAACAACTCACAGCATAGCTGTGAGTTGTTTTCTTTACATGACATAAACTCTTTTATCTTCCCAATCAAGGGATAATCTTCCTTGAGGGGTAGATGTTCCAAAACAAAGAGCTCTACATAAAGCGTTTTGTAATGATGCTTTATTCAAGCTGTTTATTTTGTCTTGTTCCGTACAAGTAGGACATTCAGGCATTGGAAGGAATCTAAAATCCCGAATAGTCTTTGGAATATCCAAAAATTTATCATCACTGTTATACACTCCACAAGGGAAATATACTGTAAATACTCCCTCTAAAGTTTCGACCTTCCAAATGCTAGATTGCTTTGTCATGTACATTTTTGCCATAATGCTCCTCCTTTCCCCATACTGGGGGCTGAAAATTAATTAATAGTTAAAAAGTGAATAATCACTTATAAAAATTATATCATAAATAAACATAAAATGCAAAAATCACACAATAGTCCCACCATTAACATGAATAATCTGGCCCGTAACATATCTAGAATCATCACTTGCAAGATACAAATAAGCAGGAGCAAGCTCAAAAGGTTGACCAGCACGTTTTAAAGGAGTATCAGTACCAAAAATTTCAATTTCTTGTTCATTAAAAGAAGAAGGGATAAGAGGAGTCCAAATAGGACCAGGGGCAACAGCATTAACACGAATTTTCTGATCGGCAAGAGAAAGAGCAAGAGATTTAGTAAATACAGTTATAGCACCTTTAGTAGAAGAATAATCAATTAAGTTCTTTTTTCCATCAAAAGCGGTAATAGAAGTAGTGTTAATAATACTACTATTAGCTTGTAAATATGGTAAAATAGCTTTAGTTAAATAGAAAAAAGTAAAAATATTAGTCTCAAAAGTATCTTTCAATTGTTGACTAGAAATATCTAAAATACTATTTTGAGGAAATTGAACTCCACAGTTATTAATCAAAATATCAATTTTTCCAAAACAATTCATTGTAGTATCAGCAATATATTTAGAAAGATTTTCATCACGCAAATCACCAGGAATTAAAATACACTTTCTACCATAGCTTTCAACTATTTGTTTAGTATAATTTGCGTCTTCGTGCTCATTTAAATAACTAATTACAATATCAGCACCTTCTTTAGCAAATAAAATACTAATAGCACGACCAATACCACTATCACCACCAGAAATTACTAGAACTTTATTTTGTAATTTACCACTTGGTATGTAACTAGGATTCTCTGAAATTGGTACAGGATTCATCTCATATTCTAAGCCAGGTTGTGCGGGTTGGTGTTGAGCAGGAAAAGTTAAAGGTGTTTTTAGATTTTCATCTTTATAACCCAAATAAGGTATCATAGGATAATTTTCATTCATAAACATCGTCTCCTTAAAAATATTTGCATAATATTATATGCATTATAATTAAAAATATGATTATTTAAAATTTTTTCTTTAAATTTTTAAAAAAATATGATAAAATATAAAAGCGAAAATAAAGGAGAAACCAAATGAATACCATATTAGGAGAATTAGGAAAAAATGAAAAATTCCTTCAACTAAATGAACAAATAGAAAACAAACAAAGTCCAATACAAATATTGGGCTTAACTGACGTGGGAATGTTACAAATAATTGGAGCAATTAATGAATTTAACAAAAAGCCAATTTGCATAATAACATATAATGAAATACAAGCAAAAAGAATTTATGAAGATATAAGATACTTTACAGACAAAGTAGTACTATTTCCAAAAAAGGAAATAGTGACATATGACTATATTGCAGAAAGCAAAGACTTACCATATGAAAGAATAGAAACACTAAATAAAATAATATCAAAGAAAAACTTAATAGTAGTAACAACAATAGAAGCAATCCTACAAAAAATACCAGATAAAGAAATATTATATAAAAACGAAATAGAATTTAAAATTGGCGGAATATATAATTTAGAAGAAATAAAACAAAAACTAGTAAAATTAGGATATGTAAGATGCGACTTAATTGAAGGTAGAGGTCAATTTAGTGTAAGAGGAGATATTTTAGATATTTCAGTAACAGAAAATACAGGAATTAGAATTGAATTTTGGGGAGATGAAGTAGATTCAATCAGAAATTTCAATATAACAAGTCAAAGGTCAATAAATTCATTAGAAAAAACAACAATATATCCAGCACATGAATACATTTTAGAAGGAAAAGTAGAAGACATCTGTTCTAAAATAAGAAAAATAGATAGAACCAAAGAACAAGAAGAAATCTTAGAAGAAGATATAGATCAAATAAAATCAGGAAACTATATTAGCAAAATTGACAAATATATAGAATGTTTTTATAGTAATCTAGTCACATTAATAGAATACTTAAATAATAATTATTGTATTATATTAGATGAAGAAAGAAAAATAAATCAAAGAGCAAATAATATATTAAATGATAATGAAAATATAATAAAAGTATTGATAGATAAACAAAAAATAGTCCCACAAGCAATAGAAGATATAAGTAATTATGAAGAAATAAAAGATAAATTAGAAACAAGACAACTAATATATGCTGAAAAAGAAGACAACACTAATTTAAATATTGAAAAATATAGTTTTAATTATAGACAATTAAATTATTATAAAAGTGAATTTGAAGAATTTATAAAAGACCTAAAAAAATGGATAGAAGCCAAAAGAAAAATATATGTTTTAGTTGATACAAAAGAAAAAGCAAAAAAATTAGAAAAAATATTTGAACAAGAAAATATAATATATAAATATGAAGAAAAGCTAAATCAAACAATCATAGCAAAAAATACAGAAAGTATAATAACAATAACTTTAGGAAACTTATCAACAGGTTTTGAAAATATAGACACAAATCAAGTAATAATATCAGCAAATAATTTAATTGATGGAGAAAAAAAGAAAAGAAAAGTTGCGCATCAAGCATTCAAAGAAGGAGAAAAAGTAGTATTTGCAGACTTAAAAGTAGGAGACTATGTAGTTCATAGAACATATGGTATAGGAATATATATAGGTGTAAATACTATAAATGCTGACAATACAATAAAAGACTATATAAAAATAAAATATCAAAATGATGATATTTTGTATGTACCAACAAATCAGATGGACTCAATCAGAAAATACATTGGTGGAGATAAGATAAATCCTAAATTAAATAAGCTAGGAACTAAGGATTGGGAAAATACAAAAGCAAAAGTAAAGAAAAATCTAAGAGAAGTAGCAAGAGAATTAATAGAGTTGTATGCAAAAAGAGAAAAATCACAAGGATTTCAATTTAGTAAAGATACACCATGGCAAAATGAATTTGAATCAAAATTTCCATATCAAGAAACAGATGATCAATTACGTTGTATAGAAGAAGTAAAAAAAGACATGGAAACTCCTAGACCAATGGACAGATTACTATGTGGAGATGTTGGCTATGGTAAAACAGAAGTAGCAATAAGAGCAGCTTTTAAAGCTGTTATGGATCAAAAACAAGTAGCATACTTAGCACCAACAACAGTACTAGCAGAACAACAATATCAAGAATTTAAAGAAAGAATGAAAGACTATCCAATAAAAGTAGAAATTCTAAACAGATTCAAAAGCAAAAAATATCAAGATGAAGTAGTGAGAAAACTAAAACTAGGAGAAGTTGATATTGTAATTGGAACACATAGAATACTAAGCAAAGATATAGAATTTAAAGATTTGGGACTACTAATAATAGATGAAGAACATAGATTTGGAGTAAAAGCAAAAGAAAAAATAAAACAATACAAAACAAGTATAGATGTATTAACAATGACAGCAACACCAATACCTAGAACATTACATATGTCAATAGTAGGAATAAGAGACATGTCAGTAATATACGAACCACCACAAAACAGAAAGCCAGTACAAACCTATGTATTAGAATATGATAAAGAAGTAATAAGAGAAGCAATAACAAAAGAACTAGAAAGAGGAGGTCAAGTCTTTTATATATTCAATAATGTACAAGGAATAGAAAGAAAAGCAATAGACATATCAGAATTAGTACCAGAAGCAGAAGTTACATATGCACATGGACAAATGACTGGAACTAAAATAGAAGACATAATGAAACAATTTATAGAAAGAAAAAGCAATGTATTAGTATGTACAACAATATTAGAATCAGGAATAGACATACCAAATGCAAACACAATAATAGTAGAAAATGCAGATAGAATGGGATTAGCACAATTATATCAAATACGTGGTAGAGTAGGAAGAAGTGATAGGCAAGCATATGCATATATAACATATAAAAGGGATAAACTATTGTCAGAAGTAGCAGACAAAAGACTTAAAGCAATAAAAGAATTTACAGAATTTGGGTCAGGATTTAAAATAGCAATGAGAGACCTAGAAATTCGTGGAGCTGGAAGTCTACTTGGAGAAATCCAGTCAGGACATTTAGAACAAGTTGGATATGATACATATTGTAATCTATTAGATGAGGTAGTAAAAGAAACAAGAGGAATAGAAGTAAAACCAGAGATAGACATACAAATAGATTTAAATGTAACAAGCTATATTCCAGAAGAATATATTCAAGACCCTAACCAAAAAATCGAAATATATCAAGACATAGCATTATGTAAAAATGAAGAAGACATACAAAATGTAATAGATGAAATAATAGACAGATTTGGAAACATGCCAGAAGAACTAGAAAATTTAATAGATATTGCAAGAATAAAATATATGGCAAAAGACTTATATATAAGTAAAATAATGAGTAGAAAAACAGCAGTAGTATTCACATTTGAGCCAAATAAAAAAGAAATGGATTTAGGTTTAAACTTAAACAAATTAATAAAAAAATATGGAAACAAAATAAAATTTTCAGCAGGTGTAAAACCAATGATAACATTAGAATTAGGAACAAATAATGAAAGACAAATACTAAATGATGTGACAGAATTTTTAAAGTGTCTCATTGGGGACGTTTCTCTTTGAGACACAATTACTTATACAAGTACTTTTTATAGATTAGAAAATAACGGAACAATATAAGGATTAAAAATCTAAATAATAAAAATAACTTTAGAAAAAATTATAATCTAAAGTTATTTTTTAGGTCTCAAACTAAATAGAGATAAAAAAAGAATTGCATAAATTATCTATATTATGCTAAAATAGATAAGAAAAGAAAAATTAATTTTATAGATAAAGTGAGAGGTTTTTATGCAAGTAATTTCAAGTAAAGAAAATGAATTAATAAAACACATAAAAAAATTAAAAGACAAAAAAGAAAGAGATTTAAGTAATGAATATATTATAGAAGGTATAAAACTAATACAAGAAGCAATACAAGAAAAAGCAAAAATAAAACAAATAATAATATGTGAAGAATGTGAAAAAGCAGAAGCAATACCAAAAGAAATAATGTATGAAATAGCAAGATATGAATGTATATATATTACTAAAAAACTATATAATTATTTAACAGAAGTAAAAACACCTCAGGGAATATTGGCAGTAATAGAAAAAGAAAGTAACGAAAAAAATATAGATTATACACAAGAAATAATAGTAGCATTAGATGGGATTCAAGACCCAGGTAATTTAGGAACAATATTAAGAACAGTAGATAGTATAGGATTAACACAAATACTAGTATCAAAAGATACAGCAGACAGCTATAATCCAAAAGTTGTGCGTTCTACAATGGGTGCAATTTTTAGAGTAAAAGTAATAGAATGTGAAGACTTAGAAAAAACACTAAAAGAAATAAAAAAACACAAATTTGAAATAGTTGTAACATCATTACAAACAAAGAACAGTATATATGATATTGATTATAATAAAAAAGTAATAGTTATAGGAAATGAAGCAAATGGAGTACAAGAAAAAATACAACAATTAGCAGACAAAAAAGTAAAAATACCAATGCTAGGAAAAACAGAAAGTCTAAATGCATCAGTAGCAACAGGAATAATATTATATGAATATGTAAGACAAAAATTAAAATAGTGCCAAAGGGGACGGGCTATTTTGGCACACTTTTATATATAAAAATTATGTAAATATACTATTATAATTATAAAAATTTGATATAATAAGGAAAAAAGAAAAGAAGGTAATAAATATGAAACTACATACAGTAATGGTTCAACCAGAAATTCCACAAAATACACGGAAATATAGCAAGAACTTGTGCAATAACAGGTTCTAAATTACATCTTGTACATCCATTAGGATTTAAGATAGATGAAAAATCACTAAAAAGGGCAGGATTGGACTATTGGGATAAACTTGATATTGAAGAACATGACTCATTAGAAGATTTTCTAAATAAATACAAGCCAGAAGAACACAATATGTTTTTTGCAACAACAAAGGGAAAGACCAAATATACTGATATCGATTATTCAAAAATGGATGAAGTATTTGTATTGTATGGAAAAGAAACAAAAGGTTTGCCAGAATGGCTTTTAGAAAAATATTTAGATACTAAAACAATAAGAATACCAATGTTGCCAACTCTAAGGTCATTAAATTTGTCTAATTCTGTTGCAATAATCAGTTATGAAATATTAAGACAACATGAATTTGAAGATTTACAAGAAACAAGTACATATTTTGATGACAAATAGAATCATAAAAAATTTAGAAAATGACTAATTAACTAATAATATTAAATATATAATTTTTCGGCTCAATACATAATTTAAGAAATTCTAAATTAATTTTTTGGCCCCGTTTCACTTAGTCCTCGTTTCGCTCGACGCGAACATTTTCCAAAAAATTAATAAAGAATTTCTAAAATTACTCCAATCGCATTCAAAATTATATATTTAATATTATTAGTTAATTAGTAATTTAGTGAATTAATTTTTTATAATAATCAAGAAAATATTTATGTATACTTGAAATTTTTATAAAAATATGGTTTAATATTATAGAATAAATTCAAAAAAGTTTATATCAAAAAATTTTTATCAAATTTTAAATCTAAAAAAATCAAAATCAAAAAATTAAAAATCATAAATAAGAAGGTGATAAAAAAGCAATATTAAATTAACTTCAAAATAGATATTGACATATAACTAAACAAATAATATAATGTAGGAGGATGATATTGAATATTTTTACATACTATGACTATATTAAGTGTATTCATAATATTAATTTAAAAAATGTAGAAAGATTAGCAGAAGAAAGTGAAGAATACAGACTTATTCCTACAAAAGATAAAAAGATACAATTAAACGAAAAAACAAAAGATAAACCACATGACAAATTAATTAAAAATATATTAAAAGATAAAAATGAATTAGCAAATTTAGTAAATCAATTTTTAAAACCAAGACAAATTCTAAAATCAGAAAATCTACAAAAATACACAAATAGCTACATTACTAAAAAATATAAATCAAAAGAAGCTGATATCGTGTATAAAATGAAAGACAAAAAGATGTACTTTTTAATAGAACATCAATCAACCATAGATTATAACATGCCATATAGAATCTTAAATTATTGTATAGATATAATTCAAGAATGGACAAAAGAAAAAAGAAGCAAAAAAATAGCAAAATATCCAATAATAGTACCAATAGTAATATATACAGGAGAGCAAAGATGGAAAGTACCATTAAATTATAAAGAACAACAAATAAAAATAACGACATATGAAAAATATAGAATTGATTTAGCATACAACTTAATAGATGTAAATAATTACAATACGTTGGAATTATTGTCAAAAAAAACAATGTTTAGTTATGCTTTATTAATAGAAAAATCGAAAGATAGGGAAGAATTATTAAAAAATATAAAATTAATAATAAAAAATGAAAATGACAAAGATATATTAAAAAAGTTAGCAGATATTATAGTTTATTTATTGGATGAAATATTAGAAGAAGATGAACAAAGTCAGCTGTTAGAAACAATCGAAAATAAGATAGGTGGTGAAAATATGGAAGCATTAGTGGCTAGAATAATGAAAGAAGAAAAAAGAAAAATGAAGAGAATTGAGAAAAAAGGAGAAGAAAAGGCTACTATAAGAGTAAAAATGCAAATATCTAAAAAGATGCTGGATTTAGGCCAAGAAGATAATTTTATAAAAGAAGTAACAGGTATTACAGATAAAGAATTGGCAAAAATAAAAGAACAAAGAAATTAAATTGTTAAATAAAAATGTACATTAATAGATTCATAATAATAGTTAATATATAAGAGTTAAGACATTACAAATATGAATACAAAAATAATAAAGATATCTAATTCAAAAATCTCAGATTTATGTTGAGAGATATTAGATATCTTTATTATTTTTGTAAACTTTTAATATATTTTACATAATATAAAGTAAGGATAAATAAAAAGGAGTCAAAAAATGGAAAATGTATTAGAAGTAAAAGGAATAAGTAAAAAGTATCAAAGTAAAAAAAGTGAAATTTTAGCCATAGACAACATAAATTTTAGAGTAAAAAAAGGAGAATTTGTTTCGATAATAGGACCTAGTGGATGTGGAAAATCGACTTTATTATCAATAATAGCAGGATTAGAAAACAAAACAACTGG
Organism: uncultured Clostridium sp.; assembly: GCA_946498265.1. GTDB lineage: Bacteria > Bacillota > Clostridia > TANB77 > CAG-508 > CAG-269. The sequence goes on from CAMMNR010000030.1 coordinate 12,303, forward strand.
AGAAATCTACATAGAAGGAAAAAAAGTAGAAGGAATATCAGATAAAGTAGGATATATGTTACAAAGAGATTGTTTATTGGAGTGGAGAACAATCTTATCAAATACAATGTTGGGATTAGAAATAAAAGGAAAAAACGACAGTGAAGGAAAAGAGTATGTAGAAAGTTTACTGAAAAAATATAATTTATATGATTTTAAAGACAAATATCCATCAGAACTATCAGGAGGTATGAGACAAAGAGTAGCATTAATTAGAACACTTGCAGTTAAACCAAAAATATTGCTATTAGATGAAGCCTTTTCAGCATTAGATTACCAAACTAGAATAATGGTTACAAATGATATTTACTCAATACTTAAAAAGGAAAATATAACAGCAATAATAGTAACACATGATATATCAGAAGCAATAAGCATGTCAGACAGAGTAATGGTATTAACTAAAAGACCAGGTACAATAAAAGATATTCACAAAATTGATTTTGAGATAGAAAATCGAAATCCTATAAACTGCAGACAAAGTTCAAAATTTAGTAAATATTTTGATACTTTATGGAAGGAGCTGGGAGTAGATGAATAATTTTTTAATCTCAAAAGAAAGAAAACAATATTTAAAAAGTAAAAGAAAAAAGAAAATATTAGTATTAATAACTCAAATATCAATATTAATAATATTTCTAGCAGTCTGGGAAATACTTGCAAATAAAAAAATAATAGATAGTTTTATAACAAGTCAGCCAAGTAGGATATTAGAAACATTTATGAATTTAGGATCAAATGATTTATTAAAACATATAGGAGTCACCACATATGAAACAATAGTAGGATTTTTATTAGGTACAGTGTTAGGAATAATAATAGCTATAATATTATGGTGGTCAGATTTTTTAGCAAAAGTACTAGATCCATATTTAGTAGTTTTAAATAGTTTACCAAAAGTAGCATTAGGGCCAGTTATAATAATATGGGTAGGTGCAGGAACGCCAGCAATTATAGTAATGGCTGTAGCAATATCTTTGGTTGTTACAATATTAGAAAATTTAAATGGATTTTTAAGGACTGACAAAGAGCTAATTAAAATGGCTAGAACATTTAAAGCTTCAAAATTACAAATACTTTTAAAAATAATAATACCAGCAAATATTTCAACATTTATAAATTCTTTAAAAGTGAATATAGGTTTATCATTAGTAGGTGTAATATCAGGGGAGTTTTTAGTATCAAAAGCAGGTCTAGGATATTTAATAGTATATGGAGGGCAAGTATTTAAATTAGATTTAGTAATGACAAGTGTATTAATATTAGGATTATTAGCAGGAGTAATGTATTTGGCAGTACTATTATTAGAAAAATTTATCCTAAAAACTAAAAAAGTACAAGTGAAGAAATAATAGAAGATAAGATAGGAGGTTTTTATTTTGAAAAAAAGAATAATACTAGTATTATTAGTAATAGTATTAATAGCAGGAATAATTTCAATAGTTATGATTAATAAAAATAAAGATACACAAACAGGTGAAAAGCTAATTAAAGTAAATGAGGTAACACGTTCAGTATTTTATGCACCACAATATGCAGCAATAAATAATGGATATTTTAAAGAAAATGGAATAGAAGTAGAATTATCCACTGGGCAAGGAGCAGATGCAGTAATGACAGCAGTATTAGCAAACCAATGTGATATAGGATTTGCAGGACCAGAAGCATCAATATATGTATATAATGAAGGAAAAGAAGATTATACACAAGTATTTGCGCAAATGACAAAAAAAGACGGCTCATTTTTAGTAGCTAAAGAAAATACAGATAATTTTAGTTGGCAAGACTTAAAAGGAAAAACAGTGATACCAGGTAGAAAAGGTGGAGTACCATATATGACATTAGAATATGTATTAAAGAAAAATGGAATAAATCCACAAACAGATTTAGTATTAGATGATAGTATAAAATTTGATTTAATGGCAGGAGCATTTGCAAGTGGAGATGCTGAATATGTAACATTATTTGAACCAACAGCATCACTTACAGAAGAACAAGGAAAAGGATATATAGTAGCATCTGTAGGAGAAGAAGCTGGAGATATACCATATACAGCATATTTTGCTAAAAAAAGTTATATTGAAGGAAATGAAGATACAATTAGAAAATTTACAGAAGCAGTATATAAAGGTCAACAATGGGTAAAAGAACATTCAGCAGAAGAAGTAGCAGAAAGTATACAATCATTTTTCCCTGATACAGATATAGAGCAATTGGAAAATGCAGTACAAAGCTATAAAGATATAGATGCTTGGAATGATACACCAGTATTAACAGAAGAAAGTTTTAATAGATTACAAGAAGTTATGACAATGGCAGGAGAACTTGAAGAAAAAGCACCTTATGATAAAATTATAAATAATAAATATGCTGAAGAAGTGATAAAGTAAAAAATTTAATTCTAAAAAATATATAAAATCATACAAATTGTACAGGATTTTCTGTATAATTTGTATGATAATTTTTCAATTAGACTAATCTCATGATATTTCAAAATCATATATTTTGAAATATCATGAGATTAGTTTAAATCCCTAATTATAACTAATCGTAAAATTAAATATATAAATTAAAAGAAAAGTATTGACAAGCTAAAACCTATAATGATATATTTACCATTGAAAAGAGGTGGAAGGTTGAAAATTTAATTTTGTTCCAACCAAATTTATGCCTTGAGAAAGGATGAGATAGATATGAAAATAGATTATGAGATAATAGGAAAAAGATTAAGAAAAGCCAGACAAGAAAAAGGTTTTAGCCAAGTATATTTATCAGAAATTTTAGATATTTCAGAAGTGTATTTAAGTAGAATAGAGAAAGGAAAAACAAAAATAAGTTTAACAAGGTTAGTTCAAATTTGCGAAATTTTAGATGTATCAATAAGTGAAATAATAGAAGGGGTCTCAATAACTTCTAAAGAATATATCTATAAAGATTTTATAGATATTCTAGAACAGTGTACTCCAGAAAAGAGAAAATTAATATATCATATGGCTGTTTTGGTTTGTAATGTAAAAAACTAATTTTATACAAATAGTAAAATTTGTATAAAATTATTGTAGAAATAATGGTAAACGAAGTTTTAAGACTATTCAATATTGACTTTTTCATATAAAATAGTATAAACTAAACTAGTATAAGAAAAATGCAAATAGAAAAATAAAAAGAATAGAAAAGAAAAACAAAAGGTGATAATAAATGTATTTAAAAAGACTAGAATTACAAGGATTTAAATCCTTTGCAGATAAAACAGTATTAGAATTTATGCCAGGAATTACAAGTGTAATAGGACCAAA